>CAYQWD010000017.1:0-5393 GCA_964420955.1 uncultured Paludibacter sp.
ATCTGATATATGGTCCGACTTCTCCATTGAACACAGCATCGGTTCCAAGTCCGCCTATTTCGTAACGGAAATAACGTCCGTCAACAAATCCAGATTCAATACGCGATCCGACTTCGCCTGTAAGTTCTCCCACGAAAACTACATCATTGTTATTAGAATTTTCGTTGTACTGGCGTACCAAGCGGGTGTGAGGTCCTAAATAAAGTTTTGTATTTTGCAAAACTGTGCTTACAACACCCAATCCGTTAGGTATAGCATTACCAACAACATCGTTATAATAATTTATCTGGGCATTAGCTGGCAAAGTACCGCCCCAGCCTGTGCGCCATGTAGCTGAACTTAAACTTGTTTGTACAGTTTGTCGGATATTAATTTTTGAGAATCCGCTGATAGCAGGTGCATATTCATTCAGTGAAACAAGATTCAGATTTAATGTACCTTCGGGAGTTCCTTCAATAGCTTTTGTGAAGGTTGCGCCGGCTTCAAGTCTTAACGTTATTTCAGGTTCAGTTGTTTTGAATTTAGCAGCGGCATTGCTGTGTTTAATCAAAACAGGTTGACTTGTCTGAATCATTGCTCCGGCTGCCAGACGATTGTCAGCGCCTAAAGTTGTTGGAGCGCTTACCATAAGTGTTCCATTTCCAATTATTCTGCCTGTTCCTCCAAAAATATAATCAGGTGCAGAAACAATCATATTGGCATCGTTCAACTCAACATTGCCGAAAACATCCACTGTTTTTATCAGAGCATCAGGGTTGGAGAAATGTGCTTCATTACCGGGTTGATAAGACATCGGCGCTCCATTTGCAATGTTAAAGTTGTCATCAAGGTAATTCCATTTGGTTGAAGTTGTACCTCCCCAAACATAATTACCTGCCGTAACAGCAACTTTTTTAAATACTACAGTAAGCGTGTTATCAGCGCCTCCAGAAGCTACGGTTAAACTTTCTCCATCAGCGCCCTTCGATGCATTAGCAGCTCGGGTAGCATCTTCATCGTAGAAATAGTAAAACTGTGAGTCATTTGAGGTAAAATTAACTTTATCATTCACCGAAAGCCATACAGTTGAATTTACCTGCTGGTTTGATACAATTCTTGATGCCTTAACAGGATTTCCTGCACGGTCAACATATTTAACAGAAACATCAGCAATACCAACTGAAGCTTTCCAAACGTAGGTTTGAAGATTATCATAAGAATGATTAACATTGGCATTACCACTTCCAGGTCGTGTTGCCCACGATTCCAAACGATCGAACTGTGTAACTCTACGCTGGGCAAAGTCAATTGTAGGTGCAGTACCTACCGCATAAGGCGCTAAAAAAGTTTTGTTGTAAATAGTGTCGCCATTAGCTGGATCGGCAATTTCATACATTATGAATTTTTGAACCATTTGAGTAGCAAAATTCATTTCTGCAAAAACATGGTACTTTTTGGTAGCTGCAAATTTAATTTTTGTTTTAGTTGTAAGGTTTAAACTATCAGCAATTTCAGCAGAAGTACCTCTACGCCCGAACCATGAATTGTTACCATCAGAGCAGTGTCCCACAGGAAGCGACAAACGATTGGGATCGAAAGGTACGCCCATAACAGCGCCTTTACCAATTGGATCGAGATTGGATAAATGTATGTTTCCGGTGGCGTTATAAGCATAAAATTCAAAAATTGCTGCAGCCCAGAAGGTAGTGCTATTTGCAAGATTCAAGCTGTTTGGTCCTAACAAGGTTACAGCCGTAGCTCCCTGCATATTGTTCAAGCCAACTGCATTTGCTGTCCAGTCAAATTCGATTACCCACACCGATGAGTCTTTAAATTGGCTTGTAGCAGTAGAAGGAAAACGAAGTTCGCCTCCTCGAGCTCCTGAGCCTGTTCCACTTATCGTAACAAATCCTTGTGCAGGTGAGCCAAATGATGCTGACGAACCCGCACGACCCATATAAGCAGAGGTGCCACTTCCGAAACTCCAGCCCGCAGGCATTGCTTCAACTCCATCGAATGTCTGATTGATGAAATAGTTGGGGAAAAAAGTTCCCTGCTGTGCAAAAGTGTTTTCTAAATTCGTCATTGCCGCTATAAGGACAATGATTAGTAATGTAAATGTTTTTTTCATTGTAATAAAATTTTTTTTGAAACACCTCAGTATTGTCATGCTTATTAGATTTTCAAATTGGCAGAGGTGTGATAATGCCACATGAAAATCAATTATAAAATGTTTTTTCAGAAAAGTCAATTATATTTTATTAAATTATTCATAAAAAGGAAGATACCAACTTTGTTCGTTCGAAGTAAAGTTAGGAGCAGGAATTTTAGCTCGTTCGTATTTCTTTTTAATGTTTTCATCGAAGAGGAATCGGAAACCATCGCGCCCTTCTTTATTCATCCGTCGTGCAATACGAACCAAATCACTCCATCGCTGACCTTCGAATGCAAGTTCAAGTCCGGCTTCGCGCACAATTTGCCTTTCGAGCCACTGAATACTGTCCAGCTGTGTAGTTAAATTGGCGGGAAAGTTCACAGCGGGCATGAAAGCGCGACCGCGAACACCTGCATTTTGTTCCCATTCTCGTGGGTAACGAGCATCGAAACGATAAGCAGCAGGATAGGGATTAAATGGACTTGTTCCGGTTACATAACATGAATCATCGGGATAAAAAGTACCATTAGGTTTCAGATAACGAAATTTTGAATTTTTGACGCCGTTGTTCAAAAAACACCATGCTAAATATGGATAGCCGGCACGGTTGGCTGCCTCGGCATATCGCAGGTGTAATCCTGCTGCACGGTTTAACATCCAAAAACCATGCTGACGGGCGAGCGAAGATCCGGAATTTCGTCCGCTATATTTAATTATCAAACCATTTCCGGTGTACGATCCGCCTTTTCCGCGTGCATCATAAGGAAATTGATTACGCATTGGTTTGCCCCAAAGTGAGTCCATGGCATAATCAGATGCTTTGAGTTGATATCCTTCAAAAAGTTTGGTAAAAGGATTTACAGGTTCCAATTTATCATCGAAAGGAATGTACCAGATGCGTTCCATGGAAGATCTGTCGCTTGCGGTGCGCGATGATGGTGGATCTGTAAAAATATATTTCCATGTGTTAATCAATCCGTTTTCATCTTCGATTCGTCCATCGCGGAATACAACTGCATACCATCCTGGTTCGCCCGATGTAGAAGTGAAAGGAAAATTATACAGCCTGTACCTTTGGCGTCTCCGGTTAAGATTACCGCTTGTTTCATCGGTTGCCATTACAAGTCGGTAATATTGTGCTGCTTCAGCATACTGATTGTTATAAAGGTAAAGATCTGCCAAAACCAAACGTTTACTTACAAACATGGCATCGAGTGAATAACCATTGGGAGTGCCAGTTACCAGACTTGAATAAATATAATCGTCAAGTGTAGGCAAACTTTTCATAAATTCAATCAATTTTGGCAATAATTGATCGGCATTTTCGCGCTTTCCTTTATATTTTTCAACATCAGAGAGATTAACCAATGGTTCAGTAATGTAGGGTACGCTTCCGTAAATATTTATCAATTGCAAATATATCCAGGTACGCAAGGCGCCAATATCGGAGTATCTTTCATTATATTCATCTCGTGTAAATTTATTTTCTTGAAGCATTTTATCAAAATTTGAAAGCACATCGTTACATGAATTTATTACTGCATAAAATTGTAAAGGTGTTACCCACTCATTGCTTTCATCGATCTGATTTGAGTTTAATTTTTCCAATTCAGGTGTAGATGCGTGAGTTACATCCATATAGTCGGCGCGTAATTCATTCAGAATTACAATCTGTTTGGCTAATGTTGTAAATTGTGCATACACTCCCAGTATAGCACGGTCGGCATCCGAAAGATTCTGGTAGAACTTATCGTATCTGACTGCGTTTCCAAGCTCATCATCTTTACAAGCGTTAAATAAAAATACACTTGTAATAAGTACGAGTGGCAGGATTATTTTTTTCATATCTGAATTTTTATTTTTTTATTCGTTAGTGGAATATTTATTTTCAGTAATATTACAGACCCAGTTTTAAACCTGCTGTGATTGCACGTGATTGTGGTACAACACAGGGATCAATTCCGAGAAAAAGTGGACTTTCGCCGGCTGCAAATTCAGGATCAAATCCTTTATAACGGGTTAGGGTGAGTAAGTTTTCGGCTGTAATGTATATCATGCTGCTTTGAATTACGGGAATATTCAAATTCAAATTGTATGACAAAGTAATGTTTTTCAGACGTAAATATGAGCCGTCTTCAATCCATCTGTCTGAAAAACGTGCATTACCCATCGGATCACCGGGTGTAGCCTTCGGAACTGATGTGTTATCGCCCTCCATTCTCCAGCGTTTAAGTACAGTTTGGAACTGATTGTAAGGCATTGCCATGCTTTCGAGTTGTGTACGTGCATAGTTGTAAACATCGCCACCTACCGAATAGTTAAAAATGGCACTTAATTCAAAATTGCGGAATTTTAAAACAGAATTGATATTGCCAAAAAAATCTGGATTCGGATTGCCAATAACTACACGGTCGTTTTCATCAATAACCTTATCGTTATTTTGATTAACAAAACGCATATCTCCGGCACCGAAGGGTATCAGTATCAATCCTTCGCGTATATTCAGACCTTCGTTGGCTGCATCGGCTGCGGTGGCATACACTCCGTTTGTTTTGTAGCCGTAAAATACTCCGAGAGGTTGACCTACTTTGGTTTGAATGGTAGCTCCAAGATAATTATTGTAATAGTCCTTACCACCCAGTGCGAGCACTTTATTATTATAACCTGAAACCATCACGCCCAAATCCCATTTCCAATCCTTTGAATTTATAATTCGTGTGTTCAAATTGATGTCGAAACCGATATTACGCATTTTGCCTGCATTTAGTATAACATTGGATTGTGAACCTGAAATACTTGCAGGTTTAACACTCAAAATCATATCGTTTATAGTGTTTGAGTATAAATCCAGACCGATATTTATGCGTTCATCGAGTGTTGAGAGGTCGATACCTGCACCCAGCCGTTCAATTCTTTCGGGCTTAAGCTCAGTGTTAACGAGCGAAGTACGCACCAATCCGAATTGACCAACTAAGGCATAAGGGTAATAATACCTGCCACCATTGTAGTTTCCAATATCATCATTGCCAGAAATGCCATAATTTGCCCTTAATTTTAATAAATTTATCCAGTTTAAGTTCTGCATGAATTTTTCGTTAGATATAAGCCATGCAGCGCCAGCAGAAGGAAAAGGCAGAAGTTTTGAAACGTTTACTCCAAAACGGGATGATGCATCAAAAGCACTTTGTAAATTTAAAAAATATTTACCCTTAAACGCATAATCAAGATTTGTATAAACTGAAGTCCATTTCCAGTTATT
>CAYQWD010000017.1:5404-12684 GCA_964420955.1 uncultured Paludibacter sp.
CGTAACGTTGAAGCGCCGTATTGCAGAGATTTGAACTCATCGGATGAAGAATTGTAAGTCATTCCGTAATTGTTATTAGCGGAATTATCATGGTAACGAAGTCCACCTCTCAAATTAATAGAATGATTGCGGGCAAAAACTTTCTGGTAATTGACATATATATCGCCATAAAGTGAAAATAACCTGTCGACCCGATGCTGTGACTCATTGAAAATTCCAATACCGTAAACATCATTATTGAATGCTACTCCGGTGCTTGGATAAAATATCTTTTCACGTTCCTTGTTGAAGTTAAGTCCCAATAGTGCCGCTGCGCTTAAGTTGCGGTTTATGTTGTAAATAAACTCAAATGAGCCAAAAAACCGATAATTAATATTTACAAGGTTGTTTTTATTATTAACCAGAACAAAAGGATTTGACAGATTCCATATATCTGCATCTTCAAGATTGGGCGATTTTTTACCCTCCTCGTTATAAATATAAGGAGCAGTAAACGGTGCTTTTACAAGCGATGCAAGTATTGGATTTAGTGCAATATTTCCACCCTCGTTAGGTAAATGTTTGGTTCCATACATAAAACTCATGTTGGTCTGCACTTTAAATTTGTTTGAGAATTTAATCTCCGAATTAAATTGTGTGTTGAATCTTGAAAAATCAGTATTCACAACCATTCCTTTCTGATTAAGATAACCCAACGAAAGTACGTAAGTAGCTATTTCATCGCCACCCGAAACATTTAAATAATAATTCTGATTCACTGATGGTCCAAAAACCTGTTTTTGCCAGTTTGTGTTTGCGTTGTAACGGTAGTAATCCATATTACCTTCATAACCCCAAGGCTGTTTTACTGGCTTGTTCTGATTTAGAAACGGTAATGAATTATTTAATTCAGCAGGAGACATATTTGGATAAGTTTTCTGGTAAAGTTCCGAAAGTAAATGTTTGTGTTCCATACTGTTAAGCACTGGCAATTCATTCATTTCAAAACCGATGCCTGTTCTGATAAATGCATTTATACGTGTTTCCAGCGAGTTCGATCTTAAAGTTTTAATCAATATTACTCCATTTGCTCCCTTGCTTCCATAAAGCGATGTACCATCTTTGAGAACGGTAATACTTTCGATATCTTTAGGATCAATGGATGAAAGCGGATTTGCAAAATAGTTTCCTACTAACGATAAGGAATAAAACGTGTTTTCATAAGGCATACCATCTACCACAAAAAGTGGCATTGATCCGGCATTCATTGTGTTAAGCCCATGAAGAAAAAAATTTGAACCACTTGCCGGCATTCCCGATCTTGTAAGAACATTCAAACCGCTTGCTTCCATTTTCAAAATTACGTCGGGAGTTGCAGCATTATCCTTTATTTTATTTTCGCCGATACCAAACCATGAGTAAACAGCCGAAATTGCAGACTTATCTCCCAATGGAGTTAATACAGTTTTCGATGCGCCTTTATAATCTTTATCGTAAAGAATAATATCGATAGTACTGCGCCCGTTTACAGAAATTTCGCGTTTGCCATACCCCGAAGCAATTGCATTTAGAATTATTTCTTCACCCGGCAGTGTAATTCTGTAATTTCCATTATCATCGGTTATGGCTGAGGCTATGCCCGGAACTTCTATATTTGCGCCTGCTATGGGTTTGTTTGTAGCTGCATCCTTTACAGAACCTTCAACAATATGCTTCTTTGATACTGCTACAGTATTTTGCGCTAAAGCAATTTCACAGAAAAATGAAATAATTGTTGCTGCTAGAAATATGGTTTTCTTCATATTATGTTTTTTGCTATTTTCTTACTTTATTAATCGTTTGGATCAACCTGGGGTTCTAAACGGATGTAATCTAAAAATATCATTCCGGGAGCATTGCTGGCTTTGCTCGATTGCAAGTATGCCTGTACCGTTCCATCGTGATGTGTAAACTCACTAATACATGTATTTGACACAAAGAGTGTTGCCTGTCCGTAAAATGGACATTTAAGTATGCCTTCTTTACCATAAATATCCTCCGAAGTTATAGGCTGCGGGTCGTTTGGATTTGCAGCATCAAAAAGAATATGACTGTTAGGATACACTGTATGTCCCTGATTTACCCTGTATCTTACAAGTTGCGTTTCCACATTTTCTCCGGCTCTCATTTTTGCTGCCAAAATCGTATGATTTGGTATAAAACCAACTTTTGCAACCGAAGAAAAGTTATTGGCAATAACATTTGCAGAAGTACGTTCAAGAACTCTTTCGCTTGGGAAACTAACATATAACTTCTGATAATAAATCATAGCCTGATTTCGTGAATCGATATGTACTTTTTCGGCATTATCGTTGTAAGCTTTCCAGAAAATTTTGTATGAAGTGGAATACATTTTTGGTTTATATGAAATAAAAGCATTAGGTTCGCCTAAGGTATTGGAACCCGGCCATTCGTTTTCGCTTCGATAGTTAAAACTGTAGAGATTGTTAATTTTTGTAATTGACGATTCTGTTGTCCATGTATAAGAATGTCTCGTACGCGATTTTAGCATCACATCTTTACCTCCGCTTGCCCATACGCGGGGACGGGTTTGCCAAGCATCAGGCCACCGATTGACAAAATCTTCAGCTTCGATCAACAAAGGTTTAATTTTGTTTTGAAACATTTTAACCTGTGCTTCTTTTACTTTGTATATCATTCCGTTTGATGTAACAATACTGTCTGTTATGTCAGCCTTATTGATATCAATTAAAACATTTGAAGCGTTGAGAAACCTACCGGTGGCATTTACTTTTGTATATGGTAATACCATATCAGTAATTATTTCTTTGGTTATCTCTTTCACCATTGCATCCGAATCTTTTTGATTGAAATATTTTCTATAACTTGCAATAAGTTTGTCCAAGCCACTTTTTTCGAGTAAAATAAAAGTTGAAGTCGATGTTTCGTCAGCAAGTGGTGTAGTGTCAAGCAAAGTGTTGCGATATGTCCAAACAGTATCATATATCGGTTTTCCACTGGCGTTAACTCCTTTTTGAACGCTTCTGCTCATATCCATTATCTTCTCGTTGTATGATGCAATGTAATTAACGATTGAATTGTTCTGTATAGTTCTCAGGTATTCCCAAGTGTTTTTACGTTCTTCGATGACACCTGAAATGATATGGATTACTCCGTTTTTCGATGCAACATTCCATTTACTTACCGCTACGCCCGATACTAAATTCTTGATAATGGGAACATATTTGTTATTGATCATTAATATTCGTGTAAGATCAAATACACCACTTTTATCAGTATAAGCAATTTTTTCGGAAATGTGCGTATTCACAAAAACCCTAAGAGATGCGGTATCGGTAAAATTCAGATTTGTAAGCGCTGAATTGACAGGTGCAAATACTGTATAACTCATATCAGCATTCAGTTTTTTGTCAAAGCCTGTTGCCTTCAGTGCTTTTACAAAGGTTGACAATTCAGGATTTTCAACAAGTATTTCGTATAGATTTTTATTGCGTTCTTCTAAAGTGTAGCGTACATCGTCCCATGGATTACAACCGGCAATAACGATTACCGCCGCCACAAATATAAAAAATCTTATAATTTTCATGATTTATTATTTATATTTATTCTGTTACAACTTTGTTTTTCAACAGTAAAATTATTATGGTAAAATTTCAGGACAAACTTCGGGCGGCCATACTTCGCACAGTCTTGTATTTGAGTATATCCAGTTTCCTTTTATATCTACACGTGGCCAAAGCTGATTCTCATCTATTGGTATAAATTGAATCATATCCACACTTCCCAACTGTCCTACACGCCGGCTCGTAGTCGGTTCTAACCGTAAAGTATGACGTCCTGTGGTGTAAACTTTTATTGTTCCCAGTAATTTTGAAATTACCACTGAACTGTATTTTTTTGCATTATACATTTTGTAACCATCAAGTTCGGCAACTTCGGGAGCAGTTGAAATTGTGTTTGGCGCATAAAGTGACATATCGAAAATATAGGGTAAAATCTGATCGTCTTTTCCTTCCTGCTTGAATGTAGTTTTAACATAACATTCGAGTTCGCGACGGTAGCATATCCAAACCTTGTAACTTGTACCTTCCTCAGAACCTATTAACACAGGAGTTTTCAATTCCATCCATTGAATTGCTCCTAAATCAAGATTAAAACGGAGATAATCAGCATACACATGCTGAAACTTGTCATCGAAAGCGGCAATAGTTTGTGCTACAGTTCCGCAATAGTAATGGATTTGTTGTTGGGCAACAGGTGCGCCAGATTTAAACTTCCAGTTTATTTCCGAAAGATCGCCCGGACTGTAAGAGGCTGCACACCCTGGTTTGCGGAAGTTACGCAGCGCCATTATCTCAGGTTGTTCGGCGAAATCCCAATAAATTCTATAAGCTGAGCGAACTTTTATTTGTATGTTTCCGTTTATTTTTTGGATTACTCCATTAGAGCATGACCAGTCTGAAAATTCACTCTTGCGGTCAAGGATTACTCCCGGTTCTTTGGTTTGACCTAAAATTAGTTCATTGAGCAATATGTTTGTTTCAATATTGCTGATTTCACGCGTAAATGTAATAACCTGGTTTCTTACCAATGTTGGAAGACTCGACACCTTAAGTAAATCTGCAACATATTGCAAGCGCGGAACGGTATGATAACCTATATAGTTTTTAAGGAGTGTATCCACATTTTCTATTGCGGGAGTATTTTTCTTTAAATCAGCGATTAAACCAGATAAATTATAAATTCCGGCAGACGCAAAGGCATCGTTATCTTGTATGAAAAGTGTTCTCCATTGCCCCTTAATATTTTCAGAAAGTAAATTTGTTAAACCGGAGCGCTCGAATGCTTCTTTAAACAGCGAAAACTTATCATCGGGTAAAGCGCGAACCCTTGCAGTAATTGATTCATTTAATGGATCGGGTGGTGTAAGTAAACGGTCGATAATATGTAAATGACCGTTACTTGCTTTAATGTTACGTGGCGAGAGAATATTTGCCTGACGGTTAATCCGGATTTCTTCGCCAACCTGCCTGGTAGTAAGATAAGAACCTGCGAAGTTAGGGTATGACATTCTTCCATCAACAAAACCGATGGTTGTTAAACTGTCCGATTTATTTGTTACGTTAAGTAAGTGATATCTTACAATAGCCACTGCTTCATCTTTTGTAAGATCGTTTACAGATGTTTTCCCTGCTTTCTGAAGGTAAGCAGTTACGGCATCATTGGTAGGAACAAAAATTGCATAATTTCCGTATGCATGAACTGTACTTCTCATTTCACTTTTATCAAGTATTGCTAAAAACGATGTCAGTCCATGTTTTTCCATCAATTCATCTAATTGCTTGTCATCAGAGATAACTATTTCATCTACAGCTTTTGTGCAGGAATTTAGCGCCAGTATCAGTCCTAACACTAAAAATAATGAAAATAAATTATTTGTTTTCATGGTATATGAATTTTTTAATTTCTTACGATTTTGTTTGTGAAATTTCTCGCATATATTTAAAACCAGAGTTTTATTGTTTTGTTATAAGTAGATTTTTTTAATGTAATTCAAAATTTCATGTAGCTTTTTCTATCCATTATTTATTTCTAAACTTCTAATTATATAATGATCCGATTGATTATCAAGTTTAAAAAAAACACACTTTTCAAATAAAAAAAACATTTTCTCGGTTAAATACATTAAAAAATATAGTACACAGTACTGTGTCTGGAAAATCATTTCATATAGAAATCATTTTGTACCAATTTTTTATTGCGTTGCAATTCACCCGAATTTATAGGTAAATATAAACTGCCTTTATTTGTAAGCCATTTACTCTGAATAATTGCTGTTTTTTCGGGAGGCGAAGCCAGTACAGCCATACGGAGGAGATAACTCATTGTACGTTCGCTAAAATTGTCGCGTTGAGCTACCCGTATAAGATCAAACCATCGTTTTCCTTCAAATGAAAGTTCTCGAGTTCGTTCAGCCAATACAAATTCCAGCATCGTTTTGGCATCGAGTTCGCCGGTGTATTTGTAGAACATATCGGTCGATTCAGGAGCGTTTCCTCTTGCCCTGATCCTTCTTATCAACATGAGTGCTTCCTTCAAACTTTGCTGATCGTTGTTTGCCATAGCTTTTTCAGTCAATGCTTCTGCTTTCATCAACATGATATCGGCAAGTCGGTAGAAAATCCAGTTGCTGTTTGAAATTGATGTTGTACGCCACTGTACCGGTGAAGTTGTGTTATTTAAGCCTGCCCATTTCCAAATGTATTTTCCCTGGTATGCAATTCCTTCGGTACGTATATCTCTCCAAACTCTATCAATATTTGAAGGTAAAAAATACTCATTTGAAAAACTTGCCTGATTAACTTCAATGGAGTTGTTAACATTTGCGCTAAACATGGAAACAAAAGGATTAATGTACGAAGGAGGATTTTGCAATTCAAATATGCTTTCAACACTGTTTCCTTTGGCATACATGGTGTTGAACATCGCAACCACATCACCTTGCTGTGCCTCGTAAACCGTATCGATGCGTCCTGTTTCAACATTATAACTCAAGACTTCTGCGCGTGCTACAGGTACCAATGAATACTGTCCTGATTCGATAACACGGGTTGTCATATCAATACATTTATTGTATTCGCCCTTCCAAAGGTAAATGTCTGCCAACAGACTTGCCCAGCCATAGTAATTAAAACGTCCTTTATTGGGATTTGCACTTTCCTGTTCAGCAGCAGAAGTATTATCATATCTTATCGGAATTTTGTTTTCAATTGCTTCGAGTGAAATTATTAGGCTGTCAATAATTTTTTTACCTTCAGTTTTTGGAATAGAAAAATTCTGGTAATCGTAAATACTGGCAACTTTTGAGTATGGAACATCACGAAAAGTACGAACCAAATAAAAATACATTAACGAACGAATGCAGGTTACTTCGGCAATATATTCATTCAGCAATTTTTCTGAGAATGACTCGTCAATTTTCAGTACAGCAGGAGCAAGTTCAATTACTGTATTGCACTGATTTATCACTTTGTAAAACGATGCCCAGTCAGTATAGGTGTTTGAAGGTGTAATTTCACCGGTGTTAAAAGCAACAAGATCAGAATTTGCTGCGCTTGCTGGTGTTGCCATTTCGGCGCGCATTTCACCCCAGATAAAATACTGCTGCATCATTTTCAAGTCGAGCATCTGCGAATAACATCCAAGTACTGCCGATTTGACTTCTTCTTTTGTTTTCCAGTAACGTTCACGTACTACACCATCTTCAGGTTGAACATCTA
>CAYQWD010000017.1:12706-15518 GCA_964420955.1 uncultured Paludibacter sp.
GCTGTAATGAATATAATCGTTATTTGAATGAACTTTTTCATATTTTTTTGTATATTTTTGAATTGTTTTTTCAATTCTCGTATCAGTTAGTGTAAAAAATATTTGTTAAAATGATATGTTAAATCCAAACATATAACTTTTAGGTACGGGCGCTCGAGCATTATCTTCAAAATTGCCGAGTCTGATTTCAGGATCCTGACCTGTGTAATTTGTTAAAAGTAATACATTTTGCATTGTACAATAGAAGTATAAATCCTGTAATTTCAATTGTGCGATTGCTTTTCGAGGTACGTTGTATCGCACCGTAAATGATTTCCAACGGATAAAGGATCCATCTTCAACAAAACGGTCAGATGCAAGCCAGTTGTATCCTTGTGCATTCAAAGCGCGTGGCAGCAAACCTGCAGGAGCATCTTCAGCGTTTGCATATTCGTGACGCCAACGTCTTAATACTGATGTTGCCTGATTGTCGAAACCGTACATGTTTTCAAGTAACATGCGGGCACGATTAACAATACTATTGCCATATCGATAATGAAAAACAGTATTTAATGACCAGTTTTTCCATTTTACCGATGGTGTAATACCGCCGTAAAACAACGGATTGTAGTCGCCCAGATTTACGATATCCTGATAGTTGATTTGTCCATCTTTATTTATATCAACATATCGGGCATCTCCAGGCTTGAATGTGTAGTTGATTGTAGGATAACCGAATTTCATGTATACCGGTACAGTATTTCCATTTTCATCTGTGGTAGTTATTTGTTTGCCATCTTTACCTATAGCTATAGTCTGATCTTTGTTTAAATAGACACCATCGTATTTATACCCGTAAAAAGAACCTCTTGGTTGTCCTGCAACAATTCGTGTGATATATACGCCATTTCGGCTCCAGTCTTTAAAATTATCAAGTTCGGCGTATTCTGAAAGCTCCGTAACTGAATTTTCTTCTCTTGCAACGTTGAAAACAAAACTAACATTTAAATCTTTGGTTTTGATAGGAGTATAACTCACACTTAACTCCCAGCCTTTGTTTTGCAGTGTTCCGAAATTCAACGCCATAGTTGAAAATCCGGAAGAAGTTGGAATATTGGTGCGTGCGCTGTACTGATCTTTGGTAGTACGAATGTAATAGTCAAATTCAATATTCAATTTATAATCTAACGCTACGAAATTCAAACCGTAGTTGTTCTGAATTGAACGTTCCCAACGCAATTCCTTCAGTTCCAAAGTTGATGGAAAAGATGTTGATTCTCCGAGATAACCATAACTGTAGGTGCTGTAGCGGTTGAAGTATAAATAATCTGCATCAGGACTTTTGCCTGTTATCCCATAAGAAGCTCTGAACGAAAAATCGTTAAGCCATTTTTCGGTTACAGGTTTTAGCCATGGTTCACCCGAAACGCGCCAACGGCCGGAAATAGCAGGGAATAAACCATATCGATAATTTTTTCCAAATCGCGAGTCTCCATTCAATGATAAATTACCATAAATAGTATAACGATCGAGCAATGTATAGTTTACATTTGAATAAGCATTCATGCTGCGTTGTTGTCCTACACCTGAACTGAGTCCACCATCCAGAATATAATAATTTACAGGGTCGGTCAAATAATTTGAGGGTGAACCGGCAGTTTCCACTCCTAACGAAAAACTTTCGCGCGAATAGGTGTTTATGCCCAATAACCCAATAAGCCTGTGTTTGTCTTCTTTTAATTGGGGAGTGAAATAAATTTTATTAAACGTTTGAATCACAAAAGATTCTGGTTCAGAAACCGATGCTGCGTTGAAGTATTTTGTGTCGAACCAGTTTACGCCTGATGCGGTTTGGGTGAGAAATTTTTCTTTACGGTCGTTCCCAACATCAAATGCAACATCAAAAGTATAGCGCCAGGTAGAATTTGGAGTTATTGTCAAGAGCAAATGAGGAATTACTTTTTCGCTTTTAATAATGAAATTGCCGAGGTTTGCTAAAGCAACAGGGTTGAAAATATTCGGATAAGAGCCCTGAGGTCCATTTATGGGAGTGAAATAAGTAGGCATTTGTATTCCCAGTTCGTTAAATTCATAAATACCCTGATTGGGCATCATTGTGTAAGCACGTGAACGAACATCGTTTCTTTCATCGCCGTTAGGCAGGAAATTCCGGCGGTTATCAGAATGTGTATAAGCAATATCTGCCGAAAACTTAATTTTATCGGACACAAAATAGTCTAAATTCAAACGTGTATTTATTCGCGAAAGTTTGGTTCCTATCGTGTTCCCAACAGCATTATAATAACCTGCTGAAAAAGAATATCTCACTTTTGAGCTGCCACCGCGCACAGAAAGGTTGTAGTCTTGGTTATGTCCGGTTTGCGAAACGGCTTTCACCCAATCGGTATTGTTTCGGTAATTATAAAAGGTATAAGGATCGCGTGGATCGTATGAAAATGGTTTCCCTGTTACTGTAAGCAGATCGAGTGGTTTTCCTTTATTCATGAATGATTCTAAAATCATGGTTGAATATTCATCGCCTGAAAGTGTTGGAATGGCATCGGGCTGAGGCGAAAAACCTGTTTTGGCTATAAATGTAATTTTTGGAGGTGAAATCGTACCGCGTCTGGTAGTTATCTGCAAAACTCCGTTTGCTGCTTTCGATCCCCAAATTGCAGTAGCGGCTGCATCCTTCAATACTACAATATCTTTAATATCAGCGGGCGCTACATTCAAAAGTTGAGAAAACTCTTCCTCGGTTGCAGTTGCAAAGTCAAAATCGGCACCTACCACTGTTTCAAGCGGAATACCGTCAACTACTATCAGAGGTTGA
>CAYQWD010000018.1:0-2769 GCA_964420955.1 uncultured Paludibacter sp.
AATATCGATTTATTTTTAAATGAACATTGTAGTACAAAATAGAGAAAAACTTATTGAACTTTGTGAAAGTCATAAAGTGGATGAGTTATATTAATTTGGTTCGATATTAACAGATAAATTCAATGAAAAAAGTGATATAGATATATTAATTAAATTTTCAGGATTAGATTTATCGAGCTATTTTGATAATTATATGGATTTAAAAGAAAGTCTCGAAATTTTGTTGAAAAGACCTGTGTATTTAGTAGAGAAACAAACTCTTAAAAACCCATTTTGATAGATAATATTGAAAAAAATAAACTGTTAATTTATGAACGAACGTCAGCTTAAATATTTGTTCGATATAAAATTTGCTATTGAAGAAACAGAATTATTTTTTTAAAATAACCTAAAATATTTTAGGATTATAAAAAGAATATTCTGCTAAAACGTGCCATTGAAAGAAATCTGGAAATTATTGGCGAAGCTATGAATCGAATTTTGGCCATTGATGCAAATTTTCCTATTGAAAATGCAAGAAGAATTGTAGCTATAAGAAATCAGATAATTCATGGTTACGATAGTGTTTCAGATGAAAATATATGGTCAATTTTAATTAACTATTTGCCTAAATTAAAAAAGGAAATAAATGATCTTATTACTACCGAAAAGGAAATCCCCGAATAAAATTAAGGGGATTTTTTTATTAACAAAGATCATTTATATTTTGAAGAAAAAAGCTAAAAAGATGATTCATAATAAAAAAGAAAAAAATAATTATAACTTCAATTCCCCTTTTGGGGTTAGGGGTCAATTCGAAATCATGGCTCCCGCCGGTTCCTGGGAAAGTCTTTCGGCAGCCATAAAAGCAGGCGCCGATTCGGTTTATTTTGGTATTGAAAAACTCAACATGCGCAGTAAATCGAGCAGTAATTTTACTACCAACGATTTACGCGAAATAGTTAGGATTTGTAAGGAAAACAATGTAAAAAGTTACCTTACTGTCAATACAATTCTATACGATAACGACCTTGGTTTGATGCGCGAAATAATCGATGTTGCCAAAGAATCAGATGTTTCAGCCATAATTGCAGCCGATGTTTCAGCATTAATGTACGCCAATTCCATCGGAGTAGAAGTACATCTTTCAACCCAATTAAACATCTCAAATGTTGAAGCCCTGAAGTTTTATGCGCAGTTTGCCGATGTGGTTGTGCTTGCCCGCGAATTGAATATGGAACAGGTTTCAGAAATTGATCATGCTATAATTAAAGAAAATATACGCGGAAAGAAAGGTGAATTGATTCGCATCGAAATGTTTTGTCATGGTGCATTGTGCATGGCAGTTTCGGGTAAATGTTACCTGAGTTTGCACGAAAAAAATCTATCAGCCAATCGTGGCGCTTGTAACCAAATTTGCCGTCGTGGCTATACTGTAAAGGATAAAGATTCAGAAATTGAACTGGAAATTGATAATGAGTATATCATGTCGCCGAAAGATCTTAAAACTATTGGTTTTATTGATGAAATGATGCGTGCCGGTGTTCGTGTTTTTAAAATTGAAGGACGGGCACGCGGTGCCGAATACGTAAAAACTGTTGTAACTTGTTACAAAGAAGCCATTAATGCTGTTTTAGAAGGAACTTTCACGCAGGAAAAAATTGAAGAGTGGAATAACAGACTAAGCAAAGTATTTAATCGTGGATTTTGGAATGGTTATTATCTTGGACAGAGGCTTGGCGAATGGAGCAACAACTACGGATCGGAAGCAACGCATAAAAAAATATATGTGGGTAAATGTACCAACTATTTTCAAAAAATTGGGGTAGCTGAATTTTTACTCGAAGCACAACACCTTGAAGTTGGTGACGAAATTCTTATTACAGGCGAAACAACCGGCGCTTATGAAGATATTGTCGAAGAAATGCGCGTGGAATTAAAACCTGTTCAAAAAGTTGAAAAGGGAACTTACTTTTCCATTAAAACCAAAGAAATGGTACGACGGAATGATAAGCTGTTTAAAATAGTATCGCAAACAAAATAATATGAAAATGTAAGATTCGTCGTTGTATTGACTAATTTTACATTAATTTCGTCATTACAATGACGTTTTTATCACTCTTATATAATAGATGCAATAAAATTATCCCTGTTTATTTCAGTAAAAGTAGCTTGAGGAAATATTTTACTGAACGCAGTTGGTACTTTTACTGATTTGGAAGAAAATTTACATTCAAAAGCATTTATTTCCTGATTCTGAATTTCGAGTAAATCAATTTCCTGTTGATCGTAAGTTCGCCAAAAATAATGAATTACAGGTAATAAATGAAAATATTTACGCTTAACACGTTCCGACAACACATACGACTCCCAAAGTTGGCCAACATCAGTACGAATTGATAATGGAGAAAAGTTGCCGATAAGTGCATTTCTTATTCCGTTATCGTAAAAATACCACTTACCGGCTTTAGATATTTCTTTTCGTAAATTGCCTGAATAAGCATTTAACCGATAAATAATAAATACCCTCGAGAGTAAATCTAAGTATTTTTCAACTGTATTCTTACTTAAACCAAGTTGGCGACCAAGTTCATCGTACGAAACCAAATTTCCGGTTTGAAATGCAATCAAACGCAATAATTCATTCATTTTGTTGCTGTTTCGCAATCCTTCAACCGACAAAATATCTCTTAATAAATAACCGTTAACTAAATCGCTCAGGTATTCCTGCTTTTCGATAACGCTCATTCCTAATGTTTGCGGATATGTACCAAAAATGACTTTCTGATC
>CAYQWD010000018.1:2813-5095 GCA_964420955.1 uncultured Paludibacter sp.
AACGGAAAAAGATAAAATGTTTTACTTCGTCCAACCAAAGGTTCGCCCGTTAAATTAAGTAAATCAAACGATGATGAACCGCTTGCTATAACATGGATAGCAGGAACTTCATCAACAATTAATTTTAATTTTGCACCAATATCCGGAATATTTTGAGCCTCATCAATTATCAACAAATCGATACCGTTGAGCAAAAAAGTATAATTTGAAATTGTCTTTTCCTGCAATAATGTATGTGTAGTGGCATCTTCACCATTCAGGATTAACTTTTTACCGGAAAAATTATTGGCAATTGCTTTTATCAACATAGTTTTTCCAACACGACGGGCACCAAAAAGTAGCATTACTTTTCCTGGTAGCAATCTTTTTTCAATTTCCGATTGCAGAATTCTTGTTATTGTATTCATATTGATTATTCTTAACGATACAAAAATAGAATACAATTTTGAAAATTCAAAATAATATTGGTAATTTCGTCAACATATTGACGATTTTTACATTATTATTGTCAATACAATGACGTTTTTTATTATTATCTGAGAAATATAAAATATGATTTACCTATTAATCACTTAAAATAAAATCAATTGCATTTTTAATAGCTTCTTTGGCTTCAGGAATCGGAAAAATCACCCAATCATGCTGCATTCCTTCAAACTTATAAAATTTGAAATTTTCTAAATCCTTCGTTTTTTCTTTTAAACGTTCAATATCCGGATAAAAGAGTTCTTCAGTTCCGTAAAACACCACAGTTGGTGGCAATCCATCAAAATTGCCGTTGATGGGTGAAAGCAGATAATTGTTTAAATCAGCATCTCCTGCATACTTTCGGGCGGCATATTTCAGTCCGTTCAATGGTAAAATCTTATCTTTTAACTCCTGTTGTTTTATTAAAGGATTTAACATTGAAAGTTCAATCCAAGGCGAAAAAAGTATGATTTTAAGAGGTAATTTGGAAACATTTACATTCACAAGCTTCTGAGCAAAAGCCAATACCAAACCTCCACCTGCCGAATCGCCCATTAGCATAAAATCATCATCGGGATATTTTTCAATCAATTGATTATATGACTTTTGTACCATTTCAAAAGTTTGAACGTAAGTGTTTTCGGGCGCTAATGGATAATCGATATAACTTACTTTGCAATTGGCTTCTAACGCTATGTTTTTTATCAATTTTAAATGCATTGCACTTCCCTGCAATACATAAGCGCCACCATGAAAAAACAATACATGAATTTTATTGATTTTTACTTTCGGTTTTAAGGTTATAATTGAATGATTCATTACCATAAATTCATTAATTATAAAATATTTTGCTAACCCGTGAGTTTGGAAATTTTTTCGTGGTGGATTGTAAAATGATTTTTCAACCATTTTTTTAAAATTAAAAATGTTTAAAAATCGATTAAACATTTTTGAATAAGTATGCTGCATATTTTTTTGTTGAACTTTGAACTTTAAGTGAATTTAATGTGTTTTTTCAAAAAAAAAACCAAAATGGGAATTATTATTGCAAATTTACTTTTAATTCAATTTTTTTTATCTTTGTACTAAACAATACAAAACAATAGCTATTAAATAATTATAACAATAAAGTGGAAGAAAAAGTTATAAAAGCAAAGTCTATAAATATCGAAACCATAAAAGAATTATGGACAAAAACCTATAATACAGAAGGCAAACCCGACTGGTCACATATTTTTCCCTATTATCACAGAGATATAGTTTTTCAGGATACGATTCAACGAATCGAAGGTATTGAGGAATTTGAAGCCATGTGCAATAGGCTTACCAAACGTACGAATCAGCTAAATATGGAAATTGTGGCTATTGCCCAAAACGAAAACGTTATAATTTTCGACTGGATTATGACGATGATTTTTAAAAAATATCCGAGTACGCCAATGTATGGCGCTACAAAATTAGTGCTAAACGAAGATGGATTTATCATACAACAACGGGATTATTACGATCTTTGGGGCGATATATTCAATAATATTCCGCATTGGAATAAAATGTATAGGCGATTCCTTGTTAAAAAGTTTGGATAATGTCTGCAAATAGAACAATAAAATACATCCGTCAGTACAAGTGGAGTAATGTATTTGCCATGATTCGTAACAATGGCAAAGATGCAAGAATTTGTACCGATAAGTTCAAAAATAAATTGGTAGTTATTACAGGAGCCACATCGGGAATTGGTTTGGTTACTGCACATAAATATGCTTCGCAGGGAGCAAATTTGTTGTGTATAAACCGAAGTATTGAGAAATCGGAAA
>CAYQWD010000018.1:5105-14712 GCA_964420955.1 uncultured Paludibacter sp.
GCGATATTGAAACTGCTTATAAAGTTGATTGCAACTTTATTATAGCCGATTTGAGTAGTTTGGAGCTGAGCTTTAGCGTAGCTAACCAATTAAATGCACTTTCGAAACCGATAGATGTGCTGATTCACAATGCAGGAGTTTATTTAACCAAACGCCAACTTACTCCTGAAGGTTTCGAAAAAGTATTTGCAGTGCACTATTTGTCATCGTTTGTAATAAATTACTGTTTGATGGATAAACTGAAATCTCAGCAAAATACACGTATTATAATGGTGGGTTCCGAAGGACATCGTTTTGCAGCCTGGGGTTTGAATATCAACGATTTGAATTTCGAAAAAACCAGATATTCCGGTTTAAAAAGTTACGGTTCGGCTAAATTAGCGCAATTATTATCGATGCTGGGTTTTGCCGATTACTTTAAAAATTCAGGCGTTACCATAAATACTATGCATCCCGGAGCTGTAAAATCGGAAAGTGGAAAAACTAACGGCTGGTTTTACAAATGGTATAAAAAAAATGTGATTGACAGAACCTTAAAATCAGCCGATCGCTCAGCTGAAGCTTTGTATTATTTGGGTGTATCGCCCGAAATGGAAGGAAAAAGTGGTAATTTTTACAACCTTACTACCTTGGAAGAACCGGCTCCACCGGCTTTAGACAAAGATGTTGCGCTTGAATTATGGCAAAAAACTTTAGAACTGACAGAACTATCAAAGCAAAAATGTAAGAATCATGGATAAAAATTTTGATGCAATAGTTGTAGGAGGAGGAATTGCGGGTTTAACAGCCTCGGCATACCTTGCACGAGCAGGTCTAAAAACACTTTTAATTGAAAAAAACCGTGAATTGGGCGGTTTGGTAAATACTTTTGCACGCAATGGTTTCCGTTTCGAAGCAGGGGTCAGAGCGCTTGAAGATGCAGGTATTATTCTTCCTATGCTTAAGGATTTGGGCATTTCAATCGAAAAACTTAAAAGTCCGGTATCGGTTGGTATCGAAAATGAAATACTGAATATTACCGACATTAACAGCTTAGGCGATTATAAAAAAATGCTCAAAAGGTTTTATCCTGAAAGTAGTGCCGAAATTGATGAGGTTTTGAAAACTATTCGCCGGATAATGAAGCACATGGAAGTACTTTATGGACTTGAGAATCCAATTTTTATGGATTTAAAAAAAGATTATAACTACATATTTAAAAAATTACTGCCATGGTTGCCCCGATTTTTGTTTACCGTCGGTAAGATTAATAAAATGCAATTTCCGGTTGAAGAATATTTGGCAAAAACCATAAAAAACCAGTCGCTCAATGATATAATTTCGCAACATTTTTTTAAAAACACACCCACTTTTTTTGCTCTTAGTTATTTTTCGCTCTATTTGGATTATTTTTATCCCAAAGGTGGTGTTGGAAAATTAGCAAATGCTGTTGAGAAAAAGATTAAAGAATTTGGCGGGGAAATAAAAAACCAAACCATCGTTACACAACTAAATCCAACTACAAAAACAATCACAGTCGATACCGGCGAAACTTTTACCTACAACAACCTTATTTGGGCGGCTGACTTAAAAACATTATACAAAATTGCTGATTCATCAAAATTTGAAACAGATTTAAAGACAAAATTTGAAGAAAAGAAAACAGAGATATTAAAGCACAGAGGTACAGATTCAATTTTTTCATTGTTTTTACAGGTGGATGAACCACTGGAAACTTTCAGAAAAATTGCCCATGGACATTTCTTTTACACACCTTCGCGAAAAGGGTTGGGAAAAATTCATCGCGAAGAACTGGATGAATTACTGAAAAACTTTGAAACAAAATCTAAAGGTGAAATTTTGGAATGGCTCGACAGGTTTCTTGCGCTGAATACATTTGAAATATCTATCCCCGGATTAAAAGATGAAAGTTTGGTACCACAAGATAAAACGGGTATGATTATCAGTTTTTTGGCAGAGTACAGTTTATTTCACAAAATTGAAGTAGCCGGTTGGTTGCCCGAATTTGTTGCCGCAATTGAAAACAGAGTGATCGATGTAATTACAGCCTCGGTTTACCCTGTTTTGAAAGAAAAAATTATTGACAAATTTTCTTTTTCACCTATAAGTTTACGAAACCGCATTGCCAGTTCAGAAGGTTCTGTTGTAGGTTGGGAATTTACCAAAAACATTCCGGTGGTTCATAAAATTCAGTATTCTGATAAATCGGTAGTTACACCACTCCCAAATATATTTCAGGCAGGACAATGGGCTTACAGTCCGTCAGGAGTTCCTATGTCGATACTTACAGGCAGATTAGCTGCCGACAGAGTTATTAAAGATCAAACACAAAAGAGTAAAAAGATTTAAAAATTCAGGTAAGTAATTTTTAAATTTTGTTTTGTGTCCTCTTTTATTTCAAATACCCATTTTTTAAATGCCGGTGGTCCGAAAGTTCCATCGGCATTGTTCGAATATCCAAATCCTTCGGTGGGGATAAACAACGCTTTTGTATCTAATTTTTTGTTTTTATTCTCGTCGTGAATATAATTAAAACCATATTTTGCAGGTTTTAAATTATTGAACACAATAACACATTTCTTATTGGTAACATCTACCGTACCAACTTCCAAACTATTATGTTTAGCGTCAAATAACTCGTAAAGCACATTTCCGTTGTTGTTACGTAAACCAGTAATTTCTACGGTTAATTTGTGTTGCGAGAAAGTATTTATAGTATTGAAAAACAATAAAATAAATAATAATTTTGGGGAATTCTTTAAAAGTTTAATCATTATATTTTTTATGTTTAAATCAATAAATCTCTGAAATTTCGGTTATGGATTAGTTTAATATCAGTTTTATATGTATCTGAAAATGAATTTTCTCTGTTTATTTTTGCATTTTCATTCCATTTTATTTCAACAGCAGATAATACACCCTCTGTTTCCTCAATATAATCAATTTCCTGTTGTGTTTTAGTAGTTCTCCAAAAATAACTTTTAATAAACGGATTATCATAATTATTTTTCTTCATACGTTCAGAAATAATAAAATTTTCCCAAAGAATTCCTTTATCGTTTCTGATGGATATTGGATTGAAATTATTAATAAGTGTGTTTCTTACTCCGTTATCCCAAAAGTAAACTTTTTGTCCGAATTTTAATTCGTTTCTTAAATTTCTGCTGAACGCACCTAAAGTAAAAATAATAAATCCCTTTTGAAGAATTTCAATATACGACTTTACAGTATTTTTATCAATTTTAAGTAACTGTGATAGTTCATTTTATGATACTTCACTTCCTGTTTGCAAAGCCAAAGCTTTTAATAAATTTTCAAGAACATCAGGCTTTTTTATTTTTGAAAAAGCTAATAAGTCTTTGTACAAATAACTATCTATCAATTGTTTTAATCTATCCTTTTCTTCTGATGGATGCGTAATAATTTCAGGATACATACCATAAATTAATCGAAGTTCTAATTGCTGTAATGCGTTTACATATCCATAAGTTGCTTCAAACTCCGACCATGTAACCGGATACATTACATATTCCCATTTTCTTCCTGTAAGTGATTCTGATAAACTATTTTTAATTTCAAATGAAGATGAACCACAAAGAATTAACTGTACATCTTTAAATTTATCTACAATAATCTTTGCCGTTAATCCGATATTGTTTATTCGCTGAACTTCATCTATAAAAATGATTTTTTTATTTCCGATAATGTTTCTGATTTCTTCTGTTGAAGGTTCATTAAGTAAATTGCGTATAAAACCATCGTCTCCATCAAATACAGAAACATCCTGAAAGTTCTCAAGTAATTTCAGTATTGAAGTAGTTTTTCCGATTTGCCTTGCTCCTATTACAATAATAGATTTTCCTGAAAACAATCGATTATTAATTATCTTTTCAATTTGTCTTTGTATCATAACAAAAAATTTGATACAAATATAATGAAATTAATATGAATTCACCAATTTTCCGTAATTTCGGTGAATTTAATTCACCAATTTTCCGGAATTTCAGTGAATTGAATTCACCATTTTTCCTTTTTTATCCGATTTTTACAGAAGTCATTGTTAGCGAACCAGCTACTGCTTTATCGTTAAACAAACTTATTTCTTCATTTTTATCGCGTAAAGCAAGTGTATAAAGTAAAGGCAGATAATGTTCGGGTGTAGGTATTGCTTTTTCAAAATTAGCGCCTAACGATTTATAATTTATAAGCGTACTGTAATCGCCATCTAAAATCAGTTTATTCATTTTAAGCTGCACTTCTCGAGCCCAATCGTATGCAAAATCCGGTGTATCGAAGTTTTGCCAATCTACTGTACGAAGATTATGCACCAAATTACCGCTTCCTATTATTAAAACACCTTCTTCTCTTAATTTTACCAATTCCTGAGCTAATTCAAAATGCTGTAGAGGATTTTTCGAATATCCAAACTTAACTGAACAACAGGAACATCAGCTTCGGGATATAAATGTTTGATAACAGACCAGGCGCCATGATCTAATCCCCATTCCTGTTTATCCATTTCAATGCTGTTTTTAAGGCTTATTTTGCTAATTTCTTCAGCCAACTGAGGATTTCCCTTTGCAGGATACTGAACTTCGTACAGGGCACGCGGAAAACCGCCAAAATCGTGAATTGTGCGGGGCTTTTCCATAGCTGTTACATAAGTTCCACGCGTTTCCCAATGTGCTGAAATACACAAAATAGCTTTTGGCTGTATAGTAATTGTTTTTGCAATTTTCCTGAAACCTTGCACAAATTCATTTTCTTCTATGGCATTCATGGGACTACCATGACCAAGAAAAAGTACTGGCATACGCTCTGATGATTTTGAACCAGAATTTGACATATTTGTAAAATTATTGAGTTTTGTTGCTATACCCGCAGCAGGTAATAATGCCAGTAATTTTAAAAAATTTCTTTTATTCAAGTGAATACCCATTATTAAAAATGATGAATTAATTCTCAATCATATCAAAATCTATAATTCTTTAAACCATTCAATTTTTTCATTTCCAAATTCGGACTTATTAATTGAATTTTTTACTTCTTTACGCAGCGATTCTGTTGATTTTACCGCATCTACACCACCATCGAGCAATGAAAGGTCAGTAGAAATTAAAGTTTTTTCATCAAGCTTTAATAGCATATAATGATAATACTTATCCTCATTATCGGGTTTCAAATACAAAAACTCTTTCCCTTCAAATTTAGTAATCCAAGCTGATAAATTATCAGTTTCAAGAGCATACATAGTACCACGTTCGTTTACTGTAACTTTATATGTAAAATCATCTTGTTTTGAAAAAGTTACGCTTAAAACCTCAGCATCATCATTGTCTGTTACCCATGTACCTAAAAGTGTGGGATTAATTTTTTCTTTACCGGGATTACCCAAAGGAAAATCCAAACCTACCGGACAACCGTAATTTATCAGAATAAGTATAAAAAATGTGGTATAATAAATCAATTTTTTCATGACAAATGTTTTTAGAATTTTAAAAATAAAAAAAAAAATAAAAAGTAATTGGTATAAAAAACAATACAATTAAATTATTGTTTAAAAAAAGCCTGCATTTTTAATACAGGCTTTTCATTTAAAATTTATTTATTATCAACTCATTTCCAACATTCTTATAATAGGCTTTACAGCTTTAATCCGAACTTCTTCATCTACCAAAACTTCGGGTGATTCATTTAATAAACACATATATAGTTTTTCAAGTGTGTTCAATCGCATAAAATTACATTCGTTGCAGGCACAGGTGCTGTCGTTTGGAGGTACTGGAATAAACACTTTTTCAGGATTTTTCTTCTGCATTTCATGAATAATTCCACTTTCGGTAGCAACAAGAAATTTATTTTTATCCGAATTTATTGTATAATTAAGCAAAGCTGCCGTACTTCCTATAAAATCAGCCATTAAAAGTAACGGACGTTTACATTCGGGATGCGCTAAAACAACCGCATCAGGATGTTCTTCTTTTAATTTTACCAATTTTTCTACAGAAAATTGCTCATGAACATGACATGCGCCATCCCAAAGTAACATTTCACGTCCGGTTAGGCTATTAATATAATTTCCAAGGTTTCTGTCCGGACCAAAAATTAACTTTGCATCTTGAGGAAATGATTCCACAATTTTCTTGGCATTTGTAGAAGTAACCACTATATCAGTTAAAGCTTTTACAGCTGCAGTAGTATTTACATACGAAATTACAGTATGATCAGGGTGAGCCTTAACAAATGCTTCAAATTTATCGGCCGGACAACTATCAGCCAAAGAACAACCCGCTTCAAGGTCGGGAACTAACACTTTTTTCTGCGGAGAAAGAATTTTAGCTGTTTCGCCCATAAAATGCACGCCACAAAGTACAATAATATCGGCATCGGTTTTTGCAGCCCACTGTGCCAATGCTAAGCTGTCGCCAATCATATCAGCAATGTCCTGTATATCGCCCATTTGGTAGTAGTGCGCCATTATAACTGCGTTTTTTTCTTTTTTGAGTTTATTTATTGCTGCAATAAGATTACCCTTTTCCACTAAAGAGGAATTGAAGTTAGTATAGTTTTCTTTATTTTTCATTTTATTTTTTTTAATAATCAGGTGTAATAATTTTGTTACCCTTCCGGGGTTAGGGGTTTATATTGAAGTTTTCAAATCAACATTATAATTATTTATTTTTTTATTTTTCAAAAACTTTAATAGTGATAATAATAGGGTGTTGATAAGGTTGAAAAAATTTTTTCAATATTCTTGTTTTATATGATATTAAAATAAAGTATCGATATATAAACAAGTAAGTTTTATTTTTTATTTTGATTTTAAGTAATTTATAAACTTTATCAACACACTGTTAATAACTGCAAAGTTAGAAAGTTTTTACGAATGTGAGTGCTCATAACCTTTCAAAAGCAGTTAAAAAATGAAATAAAAAAAGGATGTAAATATTGTTCACATCCTCAAAAACTTTTTTATGGCAATAAAAAAACTTATTATTCAAATTAAGTTTTGAAATTTTATCTCTTCAGTTTTCATGGTTTTTCAACAAGTTGTTGATAACACTCGATGGTGTTTTTTATGCGTATAGTTTCGAAATTATCCAAAGTCTGAAATCAATAGGAAATATCTTAAATAGATGATAAAAAAGTTGATTTAAAACACCTGTAACATAAAATGAGTGCATTTTTTTATTTAAAACCTGCTTTACTATCGGTTTGGCTACACTATAAGGACTCATACCGTTTTGTTCGTCTTTCTCCATTCGTGCAACTGATAGTTTCATGGTTTTATGATAAACCGATTTTTCATTTTGAGCAGCTTTGGTGAAAATTCTGTTTTTAGTAAAATCAGTTTTGGTATCGCCCGGTAAAATTAATGAACACTGAATGCCAAAAGGTTTTACTTCCATTGATAAACCATTCATATACATATTAATGGCAGCTTTTACCGAAGAATAGAAAGTTTGAAAAGGAATAGGAATAATTCCTGCAAGAGAAGAAACCGTAATTATTTTGCCAAAACCTTGCGCTCTGAACACAGGTAAGCAAGCATTTATAGTTTTAACAACCCCGAAATAATTTGTTTCGAATTGAAACTTAACTTCTTCGATAGTTGTATCTTCAACCGAACCGGCAATACCGTTTCCGGCATTAGCTATTACTGCATCAAGTTTCCCGCAATCAGCTATAATTCTCTCAACGGTTGAATTTATATCCGTTTCTATGGTAACATCCATTTTTACGGGAATATATTTACCTCCCGTAGTTTTATTTTCGTAGGCTTCTCCCCCACTTCGCGAAGCTCCATATACAATAACACCCGCATTTACCAATAATTCAGCAGCAGCTTTTCCTATTCCGGCACTTGAGCCGGTAAGTAGTACTATTTTCTTTTCCATTTTTTTAATAAAAGTTTTAAAATGAGCAGCAAAGATAAAAGCAATAATTCTAATAGGTATAAATATCAAACTAAATTATTTTAATTTTGTGAACAATTCAGTTGATGAAATTATTTATATAAAAATTTAATTGAAGATAAATGTCGCATAATCAGATAAAAACATATTCTTTTTCCGAAGCCGTTACCGACAACAGAAATTTTGTGATGAAGCGTGCCGAAGATGTGTATTTCAATGGAGAAGGTGAATCGGACTTGCCACACAGGCACGATTACTATGCCATTGTTTTAATAGAAAAAGGAAAAGGTGTGCATTATGTTGATTTTAAGAAATATGAATTGGAAGATAACACAGTTTATTTTATACTTCCAGGTCAAATGCATCAATTAATTCCCAGCGAAAAGCCAATCGGTTGGGTTTTGGCTTTTAATGATGAATTTTTGATTACCAATTCAATTCCCGAAAAATTAATCAACGATATTTACCTTTTTAATGATTATGGACAGTCGCCTCCTCTCCCACTCAACCAATTGCAAATGTCTGTTTACAAAAGCCTGATTGAGCAAATGCTGTATTTTTCGTCATCGTTGGTCAATTTTACAAACGATGCAATTGGTTCTTTGATGAAACTTTTTCTTATTCAGAGCAACAATCATTGTTCATTTATTAAAGATAATAACCCACAGTTTTTGGAAACTACCAATCATTTGTTGCGTTCCTTCAAACGCTTGTTAAATGAGCATTATAAAACCAAACATAAAGTTTCAGATTATGCTGATTTGCTCGCAGTAACAGCCGATTATCTGAATAAAACAGTAAAAAGCATCACCGGAAAATCGGCAAAAGAACATATTCAAAGCAAAATAGCCACAGAAGCCAAACGTTCGCTGATATTTACCAACCTCTCGGGCAAGGAATTAGCCTACGAATTGGGTTTCGACGAATCGGCTCATTTCAATAATTTTTTCAAAAAATCCACTGGTTTTACTCCTACTGAATTTAGGAGTTCAGTGAGAACGGCTTAGGTTACAATTTGTTTTATTTCCTGAATAATTCGCGAACATTTTTGTTTGTTCAACCCTGTTTTTTCGGCAACAACCATTATATCTTTTTCTGTTGGCTCACCATTTCCATTCACGGTTGTTGTGTGATAACCGTTAAATCCATTCCCGGGCAACAAATCATACGCAGGTGATAATTTCCATTCGTTGTTTTTGAGTTGAAAAGAAAAGTTTTTGGCATGGTCATCTCTGTTTTTTATTGCCACATTGAAAACCATGATACGAAAAAGCGCATAAACCTCTTCCATGTTTTTGGTCAAAATGTGGCACATTTTAAGCAACGATTCATAATCTAAACATGGTTCACGATAATCGGCATGCAATAAACCGGCAGCACTTATAGTATGAATTTTTCCGGTAGAAGTTCTGTCGAATCTTTCAACGCCAAAATACTTACCATCAAACAACATGGTCTCAGGCATATTTATACCACATTTTTTAGCTAACAAAGAATAGTTGTATTCAATTTCACCAATATTTTCAGGATCGTTTGTTGCCCTGAATTTTATCAACCATTCTTTATTATCGGTTTTTAAAAATATTTTTGGTCTGGCACCACCGGGAGAACCCCCATGTTTATACAGAACGTCAACTCCTTCACCGGTATATTCAGTTTTCAGGATTTTTTCAGCTTCTTTTGCTAAAAAG
>CAYQWD010000018.1:14723-14981 GCA_964420955.1 uncultured Paludibacter sp.
TTTCAGTGAATTCGCTTAAATCAGGCAGATATTCAAGGGCACCACGTCCATTGCTACCTACCAATGCCAACCGTTGTAAAAGAGTAAGTTTATCAGGTTCAATTCCTTTGGTTTTTAAATATCTGTCTAAAATAAGATTTCCCCAGCCATCGGGTAAACTATCATCGAAAACACCAAAACCACCGTTAAAAGGTTGACGCTTAGCAATAAAAACTTCTTTTTTTAGCGGCAGAAAAAATGGAGAAATAGATTCGCCTG
>CAYQWD010000018.1:14999-15478 GCA_964420955.1 uncultured Paludibacter sp.
AAATGCACATAAATTATCCAAAGTTAAAACCAACCGGCCAACTTTGCAATGGTTTTTGAAAACATCAAGTACATGAATGTCAGTCATTTTTTTTTCCTCTCATACGTTTTTTAGGTTCTTTCTGCTGAAGAATTTCATCGATACTTTGGTAATTTTTTCTGGAAAAAAGTGCCTCGAAGCTTTCAGTATCATCCAATGCAATGGCGCATAATATCAGATTTTTAAGGGTAATCTCACCTGTGGTTTCAAATTTACGATAGGCATCGTAACCCACACCTGTCCGTTTACAAAAAGATTTTTGAGTAAGATTAAGCTCTAATCTCCGTTCTTTCACACGATAAGCTATATTCTGAATAATTTTATCGGGAGATTTTGTTATAATTGTGTCTATATGCATAATTAATCGGGAAACATAAATATAACTGAGTAAAAATACATAATTACAAAGGTAAGATAATTATATGAATTATAGTAAATAG
>CAYQWD010000019.1:0-12569 GCA_964420955.1 uncultured Paludibacter sp.
ATCAATACAAAGCATTGTCATTCAGAGCGTAGCGAAGAATCTCAGATGTTTAGTCAGTTAGTAGTGATTAAATTTCGATATTCAGGTGAGAATTCATAGTTTCTGTGCAAGTAAAAAATCTAAAATTTGAATAAACATTTCATGTATTAATAAGCATATTAATAAAAGCACTTCCATAAAAAAAACTCCGTTGTCAGAAAATTTATCTAACAACGGAGTTTTTATTATTCGCTTACAATTATTCTGTTTTTCGGGTTTTTCGTATCAATTTATGAATGCGCCATAATGTTAACCCTAATGCCATGGCAAGTAAAGGTATAATACCCGAAGGTACAGGTGTATTATTTGGTTCAGGCTCTTGAGGAGGAGGCGGACCGCCACTTTTTGATTTTTTCTGTTCATAATTTGCATCCGAATTTATAGCGGGACTCGAATATTTGGGATCGGCATACAAAGGAATATTCTCGGTAGAACTTAATGTTTGTTCCTTCAAATCCTCCTGAACAGCAGCCCGAACAGGCTGTACAAAGCTAACAACCAGAACAAATGCAACTAACAGTAGCACTTTTCCACTCGTTAGAATAAATGTTTTTTCAGTTTTCATAATTTCTACTTGATAATTATCGATGATTTAATATTTGTTCTGTCTGCTATTATCTGAACAATGTATGTTCCCGCTGGTACATTTACATTTACAGTAGACACTCCTTGTTGCACTGATTTACTCATTACTACTTTTCCGGTTACATCGAAAAGTGTCATTTGTGCTTGCTTTTCTGTTTGGTTGTCAAAAATAATACTTTTTTCTGAAACAAACACTTTTATTTCATTATTTATACTATTAAATTCAGTAGTAAAGCCCGGACTGGTTACTAATTTGAAACGTGTTACTTCAAATTCGGCTGGTGCTTTTGCGCCTTTTACGCCCGAACTACTGTTAACAGTGAATGTATAAGTTGATCCATTTTCTGAAACATTTACAGTTTTATTAGCTACAAGGTCCATCAAATAAATTCCATTTGGATAAGCAAGTTCAGTATTTTTATGTGTAAATGTTATGGTATATTCACTGTCCACACCTTTGCGGAAACCGAGGAACGAACCATTAATATCATCGACAGTGCTTACCTGAAATTTATTATCATTTTCAACAAAGAAAAGTTGTGGCGCTGAATTGCCACTCATAAGTTTACGGCTATCCCAACCGTTGTCAAATGCTTTAGTGCAACTTGCATTTGTAAATAACCACATACGGTCACGATGATTTTTTCCTTTTATGTCAATAATTGTTGAAACAACTGTTTCAATATCTTTTCTGGCACGTAATGGGCTCGCATTGGGAAGTGGTAAATATGGAATTGAAATTGTTCCTCCAGGTAAAGAAAGTACGTTTACAAGAAATCCTTGCATTGAAGGAATTGAAAAGGGCAATCCTTCTAAACCTGCAAGATTCTTTGGAACATTCAAGTATTGACCAGGATTAAAACCGCTACCAGTTGGATTAAACTCAATCCAATCATTGTAGGAACCGGTATTATAAAACGCAACACTTTCTTCCATATTTGTAAAACCAATCAGTTTTATTGGGATGGCTGCTGTATAAGAATTTGCAATAATATGTGATCCGGAATACACATTTGGATTATTAAAAGGAGTAAAACTCAGATTCAAATCCATGTCTTCATTCGTAAGATTTCCGCTTATTTCGTATAAACTGGCAAGATCCTGTGTGATGGCATATCCCATAAAAGGTAGCATGGCTTCTGCAGGTTGTACAATTTTCCAGTGGGTTCCATTTGCGAAAGTTTCGTCCCAACTGTATTTTTTGTATGGGCCAAGATTTTCACCGGGCACATATTCAGTAAAAGGAATACCGAAGTATTGCCATTTTGCATCGGGATCGATAAACGCTTTGGAGAAAAACTGAACCGTAGCTGGTACAGGTGTGGTTGAAATGTCATTATTAAACATTAAAGTTGCTGAAGGCAAAACACCGGTTTCATCAGACTTCAGAAGAATACCTGAAACACCTGCGAGGTTAAATATGTCAGTTGCTACAGAAAACGATGATGCAGGTTCTACTGTTACCTGAGCTCCGTTTTTAATAAGAATAGCTTTTACTGCTGCTCCAGATGTAACAACCGGATTATTTGAAGTAGCGGGAATTGTTGCATAAGAATCCAAATCCGGAAGCTCACATGACCAGTTATCAACATTGCTCCATTCGTTATCAATTAAGCCTGTCCATGTAGTGTGGTGCTCCACAACCACTTCTTTTGTCTGACTATTACTGTAAATAGTACCATCATTATTTGTGCTTACCGTAAGTGTAGCAGTATATGTACCAGGAATAGGGGAAGGAATTGCAACGTTTTGTTGATTGTACACTGTCGTAGAATTATCAGGACCGGTTACACTCCATGAGTAGGTTACAGGATCAGCAATATTACCAAAATAACTTCCTAAGAATTCAAATTCCTGACAGCTCATATATGGTGGAATGGAAACAGTGGGTTCAGCTGCAAGGGTGCTACCTGCATCAACAATTTCTGTAAATAGAAATACTGTATGTCCACCTCCATGACAAACGGCATATAATTGTCCTCCGATAGTGATTCTTTGATTGTCTGAACAAGCGCCAGCAATACTACCACCAGGGTAAATAGTTAAAATTGAATTGGCAGGTATATCAAATGTTCCTTTTTTATCGAAATATATACTGCCGGTAGAAGTAATAAATATACGCATGCTTTTCAATGAAAAATTAGCCCCTGAATTATTACCCTCCAGATAAAGTTGACCGGAAATCCAAACTTCACCAAGATTATTCGCAACCTGAGTATCATATATTGTTACTACATGAGTGGGTAAAATTTGAGTTAAGTAATTTCCTGGTATTTCCCCCGGATACTGTAATGCATCAATCCATACACTTCCATCGTAAGATTCCCATGTGGTATTAGAATACCAATCACCGGATGTTTTCGATCGGAAGTCGCCGGGATTTTGCGCTTGCATACCGACTGTTAAAAATAACAAAAAAGCCACTGCTGCTATACTGAGAGAAAGTTGAAAGGATTTTAAATTTACAACTCTGGTGGAGTGGTTCAACTGCATATAAGTAAATATGCTTCGATTGATTTTTGTAAACTTTTTCATATACATCTGATTTTTAAATTAATGAATTAAAACTTAATCAGTATTATTCTGACTGATAGCAGTTGAGGAATTTTGTAGCTTTGAATTAATCAATAATTTGCACAAATGCTGCATTAATTTATGTTGTCGCCTATTTAAACAAAATAAAAAAATAATACTATTAGTAACAACAATACATTTTGAAAAAAGTTTAAAGTGTAATTTAATCAGATGGCAAATATATAATAATTTTAGCAAAAAACAACATTTAATTAAAAAAATATGATATTAAAAATAAATATTTCTTACTTCGTATGTGATGATTTTATTTCCTAATTTTTTTTGTTGTATTGTAAATAAATATAAGCTATTTTCGTCATTCTGCTATTTTTTTAGAATTATTTACTCTGAATGCTTTCAAATTATGAATTAATTGAATTTTACAGTTTTTTTCGTCATTTAGTTTTTGATTGTACTTATTCTGAATAAATTTTTAGGTTGTAAAGCAACAATTAATAAAAAACTATATAAATATCATATTTATTTGCATATTGGAATTATTATAATCTTGACTTATTTAAAAACCGAAGTGTGTATTTAAATTTTTAGACTGGTTGGGATTTCTTTTAGATTTTTTTGCCAAATCAGATTTGAAAAAAAAAATCTGATGTTTTGTGGCATCGAAGCAAATAAAATCATTTCTGTATTTATTTTTCAGCTCATTTTCTATTATGATAATAAAAAAATCAACGAAAAAATCACACAGGAAGTTTTTCGTTGATTTAAAAAGCTACAACAGGATTTCGTCAATAAAAAGGGCAAGTTGACAGAAATTTTAGCTCATTTCTTCAGCTTTTTCCACATATTCGTCAATAATTTTCTTCACCTGAAGCGGCGAAACATTACCAAATACTTTACTGCCTATCGACACTACAGGCGCAAGGGAGCAAGCTCCAACACACCTGAGTGTCGAAAGAGTAAAAATTCCATCCCTGGTTGTTTCGCCCACATTAATATTTAGTCGTCGTTTAAATTCATCAAGAATCAGCTCGTTACCTTTTACATAACATGCTGTCCCCATACAAATTGAAATATCAAATTTGCCGCGAGGCAGCATTGTAAAAAAAGAATAGAAAGTAACCACGCCATATACTTTTGCATCAGAGATGTCAAGTTCCATAGCAATTGCATGCTGCACTTCAATGGGTAAATAACCAAGAGCATCCTGTGTTTCGTGTAAAACATTGATAAGTTCATGCTCATCATTGCGGTATTTTTTACACAGTTCGTGTATAAAATTTTTAGTAGTTTCAGAAAGCGCTATCATAATTTTTTATTCTTTTTTATCAAAATAATGTGTATGTAAAAGCAGGTGAGCCAAATTGCTCATAGGCGCACCCAAAAAGTTTTTATAGAGTGATACAATTTGTGGATTTTCATGCGATTTACGAATGGCTTTCGATTGATCTTCGGAATAGATAGCCAATTGCCGTTTTTTCAGAATGTCAATATTTCCGTGATGATAAGGTTGTCCACCACCACCAATACAGCCACCTGGGCACGACATTATTTCAATTGCATGAAAATGACTTTTACCTGATTGGATTTCTTTTAACAACTTTCGGGCATTGCCAAGACCATGAGCAATGCCGATGTGTAATGGTAATCCGTCAAAATCAATTGTAGCTTCGCGAATACCGTCCATTCCGCGCAATTCTTCAAATTCAATTTTTTCATGTGGTTTTCCGGTATGGATCTCATAAGCAGTACGAACAGCAGCTTCGATTACACCGCCTGTTGTACCAAACAATACAGCTGCACCAGTCGACTCTCCCATAGGTTGATCAAAATCTTCTTCTTCAAGTGTATTCAAATCTATATTACAGAGTTTAATCAATCGGGCTAATTCCCTTGTAGTGAGCACTATGTCTACATCAGGATTGCCGTTTTGCTGGAATTCAGCACGCTGTCGTTCGTATTTTTTTGCCACACAGGGCATAATTGAAACTACTACCAGATTATGCCTGTCAATCTTCAACTGATCGGCAAAATATGTTTTTGCAACAGAACCAAACATTTGTTGCGGAGATCGAGCAGAAGAAGGTATATCGAGCAAATCGGGGAATTGGAACTCAAAGAAATTTACCCATGCCGGACAACATGAAGTCAGTATGGGAAGTTTTACATCAGGATTACCCGCCAAATGTTCCTTTATGCGCCGCAGAAGTTCAGTTCCTTCTTCCATAATTGTAAGGTCAGCGGCAAAATCGGTATCGAAAACATAATGAAAACCCAATCTTTTTAGTGCAGCTACCATTTTACCCGTCATTAAAGTTCCGGGTGTATTTCCAAACTCCTCACCTAATGCTGCACGAACCGCCGGCGCTGTTTGTACAATCACCGTTTTTTTAGGATCGGAAAGCGCCCGCACAACTTTTGTAGTTTCATCCTTTTCGGTAAGTGCACCGGTAGGACATACAGCAACACATTGCCCGCAAAATGTACATACCGACTGTATCAAATCTCTATCGAAAGCAGGAGTTACAACTGAATAAAAACCTCTGTGAACTGCCGAAAGACAGCCTACTGTTTGTACATTGTTACACATCATTTCACACCGCCGACACAAAATACATTTGTTCGGATCGCGCGCAATTGCAGGAGAATTTCCTTTGCGTACAACTGTTTTCTCTCCTGTATAATGAATTTCTCGTATTCCAAGCCTGTCGGCAAGTGTTTGCAAATCGCATACGCCAGATTTTGTACATGTAAGACATTCGGCAGGATGATTGGAAAGAATTAGTTCCATTACTGTTCTTCGAGCATTGATAACACGCAGTGAATGTGTTTTAATTTGCATGCCATCTTATACTTCGGAGCAACAGGCAGGTACCAGATTTTTTCGACCGGCAACCTCAACTACACAAATTCTGCAGCCTGCCGGCTTGTTTTCAATATTTACATCATGCAATTTCATGTGGCACAAACTCGGAATTTCTATTCCCACTTTGCGCGCAGCTTCCATTATAGTTAGTCCGCGCGAAACAGAATATGTTTTATTATCGATATTTAAATTAACTTTCATGATTCATTTTATTGCTTTAAACTTTTTAAATAGTATTTGCATCAAAGAAAAATTGCTTTTAACTGATTATTATCGCATCGAATTTGCACTTATTGAAACAAATACCACATTTGATACACTGACTGTCAAGAATATTGTGTATCTGACCTTTATCGCCGTAAATAGCTTCGACCGGACAATTACGGAAACATACCGTACAGCCGGTACATTTATCAGAAATTATTACATAGTGAATCAGATCTTTACACTGACGGGCAGGGCACTGTTTCATATTTATATGTGCCAGATATTCATCTTCGAATTGTTTGATAGTGGATAATACGGGATTTGGCGAAGTTTGTCCAAGTCCACAAAGTGAAGTATCTTTAATTACAACTGAAAGGTCATTGATTTTTTGCAATTCAGTCAAATCAGCTTTCCCCTGTGTAATTTTATCAAGTATTTCGTGTAAACGCTTATTACCGATACGGCAAGGGGCACATTTTCCGCAGGATTCTTCGATAGAAAATTCGAGATAGAATTTAGCCATTGACACCATACAATCATCTTCATCAAGCACTATCATTCCTCCTGAACCCATCATCGAACCAGCTTCGAGCAAATGTTCGTAATCAATGGGAGTATCGAGATAATCTTCGCTGAGACAACCACCCGATGGACCGCCGGTTTGAACTGCCTTGAATTTTTTGCCACCTTTCATTCCTCCTCCAATTTCGAAAATAATTTCGCGTAGCGTAGTTCCCATGGGCACTTCAATTAGTCCGGTGCGTTTTATTTTTCCGGCAAGCGCAAATACTTTTGTTCCCTTGGATGTTTCCGTGCCGATTGAAGCAAACCATGCTGCGCCATTTCTGATGATTGCCGGCACATTTGCCAATGTTTCAACATTATTTACACAAGTTGGCATTCCCATATAACCAACTTTTGAAGGATAGGGAGGTTTAAATGAAGGTTCGCCACGATTACCTTCCATGGAATGTATTAGCGCCGTCTCCTCTCCGCAAACGAAAGCGCCTGCTCCATACCGAATTTCAATTTCAAAATTAAATCCCGACTGCAGAATATTTACTCCAAGAAAACCCTGTTCTCTTGCTTGTACGATTGCTGTTTTAAGTCGGCTGATTGCTAACGGATACTCAGCACGAATGTAAATCAAACCTTTGGTTGCGCCTACGCTATAACCGCAAATTACCATTGCTTCGATTACTGAATGCGGATCGCCTTCCATAACCGATCTGTCCATAAACGCACCAGGATCTCCCTCATCGGCATTACAAACTACATATTTTTGTATTCCTTTGGATTTTCGTGTGTTTTCCCATTTCTGCCCCGTTAGAAATCCTCCACCTCCCCTGCCTCGCAAACCTGAAGCTTTAATTTCGGCAATTAGCTTTTCAGGTTTTGTTGTTGTCAAACTCCTTATAAGAGCCTTATAGCCTTCTCTGTCAATATAATCCTGAATATTTTCAGGATCAATTTTGCCGCAGTTTGCCAATGCAATATGATATTGCTTACGGCTAAAGTCTGCTTCAGGTGGTATAATGCCTTCTACTTTTTCTCCTTTGATAAGAAAATGGTCGATAATATTTCTAGCCCTTTCCTGATTTACATTTCCAAAAATTACCTGCTCCTGATTTGGTAAAGTGACAGTAATAGTTGGTTCGGCGTAACAATGTCCCATGCAGCCGGTTTTTACTAGCTGCGCAGGATAATTTAATCGGGATAGCTCGCTCTCAAAATAATCAAGAATGTCCTGTGTGCCCGATGCAATCCCACAGGTTCCCATCGCAAATTTAATCACGGTACTTTCCATACCTGAATCGTGTTTTAAGTATTGATTTTAACTGGTAAATAAAAAATATCAGCGGTAAAATTAAACAATTGTTTTTAATTAAAGAAATTTTTCCATATTATGTATCAAAAAAATAATATAAAAATTACATTTTAAAACACATAATTTGAGAAAAAAAAATACATCAACACTAAATTATTTTACGGAAATTCAGAAAAATGTTTCATCGATATTTCATATATTTGTCTTCAAAAAATTAAAATCAGAAATTGAAAAAAATGAAAATATCACTTAAGGAAAAAATAGCAAAAGGAGGAACACTTGTTTCAGACGGCGCTTGGGGAACTTTTTTACTGGCAAAAGGATTACAACCTGGTGAATGTCCTGAACTCTGGAATATTACACATCCTGATGCAGTAACTGAAATAGCGGCAAATTATATTGCATCAGGCGCTGACATGGTTGAAACAAACAGTTTTGGCGGCAATCGTTTTAAACTTGAAGCTTATGGTCTTGAGGATAGAGTTTACGAGCTTAACTTTGAAGCTGCACGTTTATCTAAAAAAGCTGCAGGCGATGATAAATATGTGCTCGGATCTATTGGTCCTACAGGTAAAATTCTGATTATGGGCGATGTAACAGAAGAAGAACTTTATGATGTTTTTAAAGAACAAGCAATTGCACTTGCCCAAGGAGGAGCTGATGCAATCGTTATCGAAACGATGACTGCGCTTGACGAAGCTGAGATTGCAGTGAAGGCAGTTAAAGGGAACACGAAATGTACTGTAATTTGCACAATGACTTTCGACCGTTTGGCAAATGGCGAATTTCGAACTATGATGGGAGTTTCGCCAACCGAAATGGTAGAAGCGCTGAAAACTGCAGGTGTTGATATTTTAGGCGCCAACTGCAGTAACGGAATTGAAGGTATGATAAAAATAACCGAAGAAATAAGGAGTGTTGATCGTGAAATTCCGATTCTCATTCATGCCAATGCAGGATTACCAGTACTACAAGGAACTTGTACAGTTTTTCCTGAATCGCCCGAAATGATGGCAGGTCATGCAAAAAAACTTGCCGAAGCCGGCGCTAATATTATTGGAGGTTGTTGCGGAACCACTCCTGAACATATCAGTAAATTAGTAGAAATGCTCAAAAAGTAGATTTTTCAGCAAAAACCGCTTTTTCAAAATTGAAGTATTTTTTCACTACTTTCAAATGAAAAAGTGGTTTTGAATTTAAAAATTCTACTAAAAAAAGCGAGAATTCAGCCTATTTAAGGAGTAATTGTTCGATATCGTTTTCAAGCTCTACCGGTTTCGTTTTTGGGGCAAATCGTTTCACAGGTTTTCCATTGGCATCAATCAAAAATTTCTCAAAATTCCAACGAATATCATTTTTACCTTCCAGTGGCAGTGAATTTTTCAAAAACAGGTAAAGTGGATGTGTATTGTCGCCGTTTACTTCAAGTTTTTCAAAAAGTGGGAAAGTTACATCGTACTTGGTGGTACAAAATTTTTCAATTTCTTCGGCAGTTCCGGGCTCCTGACCCAAAAACTGGTTACAAGGAAAACCGAGCACTATAAAACCTTTTTCTGAATATTTTCGCTGAAGTTCTTCAAGTCCGGCATACTGAGGTGTAAGCCCGCACTTGCTGGCAGTATTTACTATTAGTAATACTTTTCCCTTAAAATCTTTCAAATTTACTTCTTTTCCGCGCAAGGTTTTCATGCGAAAATCATGTACACTTTTTTCTTCGCGCGCAAATATACCGGTTGTCAGAACCGAAAAAATAATGACTATTATACTTTTTTTATACATAACGATTTGATTTATATTTTTTTAAGCAATTCAATTAATTCATTCAGCTTGTTTTTCAGTTCATAAGTTTCATTTAAATTTATTTGTTCAGAGTCAATCCCAAATTTTTTTATCAGATTGTAGGGGATATTGGCAGCATCTTCTCGAAGCAATTCACCTTTTTCAGTTAAAGAAACCATTACTTTTCTCAGATCTTTATCGTAAGGGATTCGTTTTATAATTCCCCCTGATTCCATACGTTTAAGCAGAGGTGTAACAGTATTGGTGTTTAAAATTAATTTCTCGCCAATTTCATTTACAGAAAGAGTTTTGTGCTCCCAGAGTACCATAAGTACAAGATACTGTGGATATGTTATGTCCAGTCGGTCTAAATCGTCTTGATATGCACGAATAATCAATCTTGATATGGCATAAAACGGAAAACACAACTGATTTTCGAGTTTTAGTTGTTCATAACTCATGGCTAAAATATTGAAATTATCGAAAATTTCTGCTTTATATTTTACAATAAAAATTTATTTTTCATTCTGTATCTCAATTTTTAATTTTCTAAAATTAAATGATTTCCGCGAACAAAGAAATAGAAATTTTTAAATGTTGAACAAAAATAATTTGAATTAGTTTTGCATCAAAAAAAAAGATATAAAAATATTTTCGTCTATCGTCCAAGTAATTTTTCAATATCATTTCGCATCGTTTCGGGTTTTTTAAACGGTGAAACTCTTTTGTAAGGTTTGCCTTTACTGTCGATTATAAATTTGGAAAAATTCCATTTAATTTCACTGCCTGGAAATCCTTTCAGTTCTTTTTTCAGGTATTTATAAATTGGATGAGCCCCATCTCCATTTACTTCAATCTTTGAAAACATGGGAAATGAAACACCGTAATTGATAAGACAGCCTTCAGCAATTTCTTTTTCGCTTCCCGGTTCCTGATTTGCAAATTGATTGCAGGGAAAACCAAGAATTACAAGTCCGCTGTTCTTGTATTCTTGGTAAAGTTTTTCTAAAGCCTCATACTGGGGTGTCAGTCCGCATTTGCTTGCAGTATTCACTACTATTATTACCTTACCTTTGTAAGTGTCCATGCCAATTTCTTTGCCTTGCAAAGAAACTGCTTTAAAATCATAAAAATTTTTTGTCATAAGTACATAATTATTGTTTATATTTTTGTCGTGTGCGATACAAAAGTAATGTATTTATATCGCAAGCGACATATTATCTTCCTAATTTAGGTTTAATTTATATTTATTTTAATAGATTCACAAAAAAACAATGATAAGAACAAAAAACACGGGAAAAAATGAGAGTTACCCGATTAAAAATTATTTTTTGTTTATTGAATTGATTACGGCGGGATACAAGTCGTATTTTACCCACTTAAATTCAGGTTCAAGGGAAAGAACTTTTTCGAAAACACTTTTAGCTTCAGCAATTTTACCAATTTTTTCGTAGCCTCTACCGATAAAAATCAGGGTATAGAAATACATCCAATTATCAACAGTTTGTCCGGATTTTTCCATCAGAGTGCGTGCAGTGTTTAACAAGCGTATGGATTCCGATTTGTTTCCGCCAAAAACAGGTGGAAGAAAATACAGAGCGCTTGATTTGTTAATTATGGCAATAAGGTTGTGTTTGTCCATATCGTATGCTTTATAGATAAGCGAAAGACCTTCGAGCGCTTTGGTGAGATATTTGATTCGGTTTGTAGCAACTCTGAAAGCCAAAAAAGCGCCTTTGTAAGAAATGGCTGTAATATTGGAAGGTTCAGCAACAAGAATTTCTCGCAAAAGTTTTTCAGCTTTATGGATAAATTCAAATGCTAAATCGAATTTTTCACCATCGATAAAATGACCTACATATCCGAAATAAAGGTTAATAAGCATAAACCTGGATTCAGTATCGGCAAGATGCATTCTTTCAGCTTTGGCAATTTCTACACCCCAGCTATCCCAAGTACCATCGGCATAAGTTTTAACCAAACTGCGATAATTAATACACTGAACGCCTGCATTTAAGTTTAAAAATGCAATGAGGAGTGATAGAAGCAGGAAATTTTTAAGGTACATAATTCAGTTTTTCCTGATTTGAGTTTAATTTAATGCCAAAACTATAAAATAAATTTGTAATAATATAGTTTTAAATCCACTAATGATTTTTTTTAATCACAGTTTTCAGATTTTTTGTATAATAAAGAGCTATTTATTATTAGCAATGGGTCGGTATAAAATAACACAATGCGTATTAAATCAAGCTGTTATTTATTGATACTATGGTTATTCTTAAAAAATTAATTTAAATACTCAACGCGATGAACGCAAAGTTTTATGTTTTTGCAACATGCAAATAATCAGGTTTTTACATAAGAACGCGAAGAGGAAAACTTACAAGTTTTCCTTTGTGTCTTTGCATCTTTACGTTCAAAATAATATTTTTATAATGAAGTATTGTAATTACGGATTCTATACGTATAAATCATGCATGTAATTGATGCAAAGTGCAAAAAATCCAAATTAAATTTTACCCGAGAGACCGCAAATAGCGGTCGTTCGGTATTCGTGACCAAACTGATGAAATCATCCAAGCAAGAATAATTTAAGATAGGTAATTGAAAATATCTTGCAATGGTGAGATTAATATTATTTTAAATCAGCGTTTCAGATGCTTCAGGATCAGCATACAAATTATTTTCAAGGTCAAATAAATATAAATTTTTGTCATGTACTTTGCGAAA
>CAYQWD010000019.1:12579-15412 GCA_964420955.1 uncultured Paludibacter sp.
TACTTACCAAGCTTTCTAAGTGGTTTCAGATAAAACAAAAATCGTAGAAATACGTTTGATTTTTTGTAATTTTGCAGTGTCAAAAAAAAATGGTTTCCAACAACCGTTATTAAAATACATTTTTTATTTGGGGTGCCTTAATATTTCGGGCTGAGATCATACCCTTTGAACCTGCACGGGTAATTCCGCGAAGGGAAAAAGAAAAAATCATCCGTTTTTTCAGGCTCTCACAACAAATCAAATTATTTATCAATTAAATTTTTAATTCTTTTTTGTTATGAGACAATTATTATTCATTTCAATGTTTTTGGCAATTTCAGCCAACTTTTTTGCACAAAACTTTATCAAGGGTAAAGTAACCGATGAAACAGGCTCGCCGCTTCAGGGAGCCACAGTATTTATTCCATCTGTTCCGATTGGTAAAACAACAGACGTAAACGGAATTTTCAGTATCGAGAATATTCCCGATAAAAGATATATGGTAATAATATCATACATTGGCTACGAAACAGCGACAATTTATGCTTCAGCAAACCGTAATTTGGAAATAAAGTTACAAAGAAAATCATTCGAAATCGGTGAAGTTACAATCACATCCATAAGGGCGAATGACCGTTCGGCTGTTACGTACACAGATGTTAAAAAACAGGAAATTGCCACTCGCAATTTAGGACAGGACATACCATTTTTGCTAACTCAAACTCCATCATTTATTTCCACTTCCGATGCAGGCACGGGCATAGGCTATACAGGCTTCAGAATACGTGGTACTGATGCAAACCGCACAAACATTACAATAAATGGAGTACCGTTGAACGATGCAGAATCGCACGGAACATTTTTTGTAAACATGCCCGATTTTGCTTCTTCACTTTCATCGGTTCAAATCCAACGCGGAGTTGGCTCTTCCACAAATGGAGCATCATTTGGCGCAAGCATTAACATGCAGACAGAAGGATTAAATTCAAATCCCTATACCGAAATCAGTTCTACTTATGGTTCGTACAACACCAATAAAAATATGTTGAAAGCAGGCACGGGATTATTATATAATAATTTTGCGGCAGATGTGAGATTATCAAACATAACTTCTGATGGATATATCGATCGCGCATCGGTAAATATGCAATCCTATTACATATCTGCAGGTTATTTCAGCGAAAATAATTCCCTGCGTTTTATAACATTTGGCGGTCGGGAACAAACGTACCAGGCATGGAATGGAGTAGATGCTGAAATTATGAAAACTCAACGTACATATAACGAATTAGGCAAATACACAGATAACGAAGGCAAAACACAGTTTTACGACAGACAAACGGACAACTACAATCAAACACACTACCAATTACATTGGCTGCATGAAATCACATCGAAACTTAACCTGAACGCAACCGCACATTACACCCGCGGCATTGGTTATTACGAAGATTATAAAACAGCACGTAAATACCATGAATATCTTCTGATACCGGACACTGTGGGTGGTAAAGTTTTAAAAAAAACAGATTTGGTTCGTCAGAAATGGCTCGACAATCATTTTTATGGAATTACCTACGCATTGAATTACATTACAGGAAAATACAATTTTACAATCGGAGGTGCAGCTAATCGGTACATTGGCGATCATTTTGGCAAGGTAATTTGGGTTCGGAATGCAAACAACCACGATTTGAGTAAAGATTGGTACCGCAACAACGGAATTAAAAACGATGCGAATATATTTTTTAAAATAAATTGGAGTTTATTGCATAATTTATTTCTTTCGACCGATCTGCAATATCGATATATAAATTACACTATGGAAGGTACAGATGACAAATATGACTCTGACAATAAAACAATGCGTAATATAGACTTGAAACAGCAATTTAATTTTTTTAATCCTAAAGTAGGGATAACTTATAAATTAAATGATGAAAGTAACTTTTATCTTTCTCACTCTATAGCAAACCGCGAACCAAACCGAAATAATTATACTGAGCGTAGTACAAACGAGCCACTACCAATACATGAAACACTTTTTGATACGGAAGCAGGATACAATTATAAATCGCCAAATACACATTTGGGGATAAATATATATCAAATGTATTATAAAAATCAATTGATTCTAACAGGTAAAATAAGCGAAATAGGTGAACTTTTAACAACAAATATACCTAAGAGTTATCGCGCCGGAATAGAGATTACGGCAGCCACTAAAATCACCGATTGGATGTCATGGAGTGCAAATGCAGCCATCAGTCAGAACAAAATACTGAATTTCACTGAACAGGATGTTGATGTATATGATGCAGACTGGAACTGGAAAGGCACGCAAAATAACGCTCTTGGAACTACCGATATAGCTTATTCGCCAGCTGTAGTTGCTAATAATATTTACAGTTTCAATTTCAAAAATTTCGAAGCTGTATTATCATCACAGTTTGTAAGCCGTCAGTATTTCGATAACACAAGTTCAAAGGAACGATCAATAGATCCGTATTTTGTAAGTAATCTGAGTTTAAAATATTCAGTAAAAGCAATACCTTTACGCGGAATAGATTTTCAATTACTAATTAATAATATTTTTAACGAGCAGTATGAATCGAATGCTTACACATGGTATTCGTACTATTTGGGTGGAAAACGCATAAACGAATCACGATTCTTTCCGCAAGCCGGAATTCACTTTTTGGCTTCAGTAACGATAAAAATGTGATACGATTAGTGAGAGAATGAAAAAAATCCTGATAAAAGATATGTTAGACAGGATTTTTTTTAACACTATTGACTGATAAAAAATAGTTTGAATTAATTTTTTTAGCTTGTTAGATTCCTCACTATGTTC
>CAYQWD010000020.1:0-1975 GCA_964420955.1 uncultured Paludibacter sp.
AATTGCTCGAAGGACAAAGTTCGATTACTATGTTGCTGTCTCTGAATCGTTTCATTAGTTCTTCGTTTTCACCCAGTGTTAAACCATGCCCAACTCTGTCGGCATTCAGCTCATATACAGCCTCCCAGATATTTTCTACCGGAAGATCTTCTCCTGCATGTATGGTCAGGTGCAGACATTCTTTCAAAAGCGGCAGTAAAAATTTACGCATTTGAGCAGGTGTAGCCATTTTTTCGTTACCTGCAATATCAAACCCAACAAGAAAGTTCCGGTATTTCTCATGTTTCAGCAGTTTCAGTGTCAGATCTACATGCCGTTTAAAAATCTCCATATCTCCATGCCGCGAGCCGATTATGATAATTCTGATATCGCATGATTTGTTTTTTGAAAATTCTTCATGCATGATTTTTATCACATCTTCTTCTGTAAGTCCGCCTGAAGTATAATTACATGGCGAGCATCTCAGTTCAAAGTAGGTAATATTCTGATTCCGGCAATAGTCCAAAAGATACTTGCAGGCTGCTACAATTGATGCTTCTGACTGTAGCAAAGCACTTCCCTGTAAATCGCCTAATTTTTCGTATGCTTCTATTCCGATGCATCTGAATTTATTTTTTTGCAGATATTCGCCGAAAATCAGAAACTCTAGATAATCAGCCTCATGTTCAAATGCGCTGATAAAAGCTGCAACCACTGCAGGTTTTGGTAATTCAGGAAACAAATCATTTTTCAACTTTTCTTTATTCTTTATGTAAGGCAACAATACATCATCTGTTCGGCTATCCACAGCTGACTGAATTTCATGAAACCAAGCGGCAAAATGGTTGTTTTGTGAAATACACGTATTTATAAAGTCCTTGTTTGCACTTGCAGTTGTAATAAGTCCTTCTACATCAAGAATACCCCCGAAATGACAGTGTAAATCCGTCTTGGGTAATGCTTTAATCCATTCCCTGGTAGGTTTTTCAGTTTCCAGTTGATGAAGTATTCGTGGCGAGAGTTGCTGTAATCCATGAAAAAGTGACTGAAGACTTGATCCTGTTCTTGCTTTGTAGGCATTATAATATATGGATTGTGAAGATTTGAGCCTTTTATTTATTTCATTAAATAAACTCAGTGAATACTGGTTTTTTCGTGAAAATTCTACCGGATATTTTTTTGAAAGTAACTCAGGTTTCAATTCAGTAATAAAACTAATGGCTTTATTCCGCATTACTTCCACTAAAAATAATTGATTGGCCTTTTCTTCATCTAAAACTACCGAAAAATCATCTGCTGTTTTCAATTGTGAACCGTTATCGGCAATGTGTATCAATTCATCGCACCCGAATAGATCAGCTGCACGCTGTATATCAGTACTCATAGTTTTACGTCCACCTGTGAGGGAAAGGATCAACCTCCCATCTCCTTTGTATTCTTTGGCTTTGAGTACTACCCTGTAAATAAAATCCGACATGAAGTTGCATTCCTGTTCACTTGTTAAATCGGTGAGATTGTCGAGACTAATATATTTTACAACAATTGGATTTGATCCAGTTTTCAAATTCAGACAATGCACAATCAGTTCTTTCACCATGCGTACAAATCAGCCAGATTTCATCCAACCGTTTGTGGCCTGAGTTGAATGTTGTTGAGTGGTATTTTTTCAGACTGTTATTGTTCTTCAAAATATCAATCTCAGGATATGCGTAAAAAGCAACCAGTTCAGCTGCAATTGCCCAGGTATTACCAAATGTGCTGACGATAATATTCGGCATCTTTATCTTGCATTAATATTAAACAATTCACTTTCCAGCTTTGTAAAAAGCATTTTATCCACCGGTAAGTTAAGCACATTCTGCTGTAAACAGAAAGTCATAATTCCATGGTCGGCACATTTTTCCTGAGCTTTGTCGCTCATTGGCACATCGGTTACAAACAACGCTTTGCTACCTAAGCCTCCATATACTTTTACGGCCGAAGCAAATTTATCAAT
>CAYQWD010000020.1:2041-2996 GCA_964420955.1 uncultured Paludibacter sp.
TAATAATTATGTCGATTTCGTTTTTCAGGCTACCCGATGCTGCCGGAAATTTGCAATTGAGCCGCATCTCTTTTGTATATTTCCACTTGGCAAGTATTTCAGCTATCTCGTATTCGAACCAACCGGTATTGTAAATCAACGATGCAAAATTGGGACTTTCGAGCGTTTTTGTTCGCTTTTTCCCCGCACGGTTCAGCAGCTCAAATTGCATTTTTTTGTCGCGTTCTATCCATCGGAATACAGAGCCACCTTCGGAAGTTTGCAAGTCGGTTTGTGGCGTTAAAAACAATTTCTGCGTCAGGTATTGAAAATCGTACGAATTAAAACCGTACAGATTGCGAATTTCGGAGCAGCAAAGTTTATCTTCGGGTGTAAAGTCACTGAATTTTTTATAATCGGTCAGCGGATTTCCGTATAATTTAAACTGCATATCCATATCGAACGCCACTTCGTGATAGGTGTGCAATTTCAAATCCCAAACCAAATTGTTTTGATCTATAAAAAACAGAAAAGCATTATCCATGCTTTTAAAATGATCGTAAAACAATAGCGACCAGGGCTTTGTGCCACCTCCCAAATTTATTGAAATGGAATCCGAAGTATTGAGTAGTGCTTTCAGTTCTGTTATTTCGTTCTGAATCTTACTTAAATCCACAGGGTCGAATTTCTGCAGTTCGCAATCCACATTTAGCTGTGCATTAATGCGATTTGCCTCTTCCTCTGTCTGATTTGAATAAATCAAAATTACACTGTCGGGATTTGAATAAACAATTCCCAAATACACCGGAGCTGTTTGTCCGCCTACTAATGTGATATGAATGTTGGCCATAAACAATGAATTTGCATGTTTGGTATAAAATGTTTTTCAGAAATCCGTTATACTGTTAATAGTATACAGGTTTTTTTTTGTTGAATATTAATTACGGATGGAAAATCACGGACGATTTCTTGAGAG
>CAYQWD010000020.1:3006-15074 GCA_964420955.1 uncultured Paludibacter sp.
GTTTTCCCGATTGTAGTGGTTACTGCATCCACCGATAGCGGCTGATTCCAAACCCTTACTGCCACATCGTGAGGAGCTTGGTCCATAAACAGATGTAAAGATTTAAGTTTAGAGTTGTACCCGCTCTTAACTTCTACCGGAATTACCATTCCTTTAAAAGTATAGATTAAATCGATTTCTGCTTCCGATCCACTCTTGTTTCTCCTCCAAAAACTACGCCTGGTTAATACCGAATTGTCTAAAGCAAAAATTTCCTGAGCAACAATGTGTTCAGCAATTCTCCCACGCCACACATCCGAAATATTTGTTGTGTCAAAAACCGCTTCCTGTATCTTTGCCTGATAATTTACCAATCCGGTATCGAGCCAAAAAAGCCTTGGGCGTAATCTGAAATTTGGCTGTAAGGGCAATTGTGATTCAGTAACCGGATAAACTAATTCCAGTAAAAAAGCTTTTTCCAAGGTTCTGAATGCATTAGCCATGTCCCTCGAAACATAAGCACTGTCACCAAATTTTTCGAAACTGATTGTTTCGGCAGCCGCTAACCAACCAGCACTCAGTATGTGCCGGATAGTACGTACTTTTAAGTCCGTATCTGCGTATTTCTCCACATCGTTAGTAAATGACTCGATTAATGAATCGTAAATGGGCTTAAGTGTATGAATATCATTCGTTTCAGTATAAGTATTGATTACTTCAGGCATACCGCCTACTAACACATACTCGTTAAATCGTTTCATCAACCGATCGTGAATATAATGAGCCTCTCCCGACAAAATAGCATCTGCATCAAACTGTTGATTTATTCCTCCCAGAAACTCCAGAAACGAACAGGGACGAAGTGCCATGTAGTGAACGCGCCCCACCGGAAATGAAATTTGTCGCATTTCCATCAAACTTTCAAGCAAAGAACCAGCGGCAATCACATGTATATGATTAGCATCTTCGTAAAAATAACGAAGTATCGCTACTGCTTTCGGTGAATTTTGTATCTCGTCGATAAACAAAAGAGTCTTCTCACCGGGCATTGGAGTCCTGGCATTTTTGAAATAAATCGCTTTTAACAATTCGTGTACATCGCTATACCTTTCAAACAACTCCCTGTCGGCTTCCCGCTCAAGATTCAACTCATAAAACGCATTAAATTCCTTCCCCAGCAAGCGTACAAGTGTCGATTTCCCGACCTGCCTTGCTCCCCGCAAAACGATCGGCTTGTGCACTACATTATCCTTCCATTTTCTTAATTCATGAATCAATGCTCTTTCCATAACTTCTATATTATTGATAATAAGTGCAAATATAAAAAATATGTCGCAATATGACGGTATTATTTATTATGTTTTGTCGTATAGTGACGGTGTATTTCAGCATTTATTGTCGTAAAATAACGGTATTTGTTCTGAATTTTGTTGTGAAACCGGGGTGAAAATGTTATTTCTTGTTAGGAACCAGGGATTTTTAAAAAAACATTTTCCATTCTAAAAGGAACTTGAGGAATGGAAAATGCATTATAAATTGAAGTTTATTTAGCTGTTACATTGCTAAAAACAATTTTTGCAGCATCTTCTCCTATTGCTTTCTGAAGATCCGACCATTTTCTGAATTCTGACCACTGCTTTTGTTCATTAGGCTTCATTTTTAAATAAAGGTCAGTCAACTTTGCAATCAAAGCCACTAAGTCAATATTTTCTAATTGTTGTACTTCATTTAGCTTCATCCATGTTTTTAAATTACCGAAAATCGTGGGAAATTTGTCTAATCTCGCTATTTTTTCGGAAAGAGGAACTTTGTTTGAGTTAATGCGTAATTGTTCGTTGGCTTCAGCAGTTTTCTGTATTTCCTCATCATGCATTTTAATTGCAATTGCTTTTGAAATTTGCTTTTCCAAATCAATATGTGCCATTTCTTCCGGAAATAACTCAATTGCCTCATCAATATTTTTTTTTGCATCTTTCAACTTGCTATTGTCATACTCAAGTTGTGCCCTTTCAATTAACTCATTATATTTCAATCTTTTTTCTTCAAGAAGCTTCTTTTCAACTAAAGCAAGTCGTAATTGTTCGGCACGCGCTATTTCGAGTGCTTTTCTTTCTTTTTCAAGTTCGATTTTCTTTTGAAGTTTCTCAGCTTCTATTCGTTGAAATTCATTTTCGCTAATTGGTTTTAGTTTTACAAAGCCCATTAAACACAATTCATCGTTGGGTAAAATGGCAATTTTGCGGGACTTAGCAGATTTTTGACCTTTTAATGTTCCTCTGCTAATAGCTCGGGTAGTATCAACCCCGTCAATTGAATAATCATCAAATTGCCAATCGCCGGTAATACTATGAAAACCACTGCCAGCAGCCATTTTGAAAACACAGCAATCTCCGTTTTGAGAAATTTTATTTAATAAGTTGTCAATACAGTCAATTATTTTGTCGCTTTTGTCCGTAGTGTACTTTTTAAAAAATGCTTTTTCCTTTTCCAGATATTCTTTGGTGTGTTTATTAATAATTCTGAAAAGCTCAGATATGTCATTTTTAATAAGTTGTTGTTTATTAGCTAAAAATTCTGAAGCTCCAAAATTTTCAAATACTTTGGATGCCATTGATATTGAAAAAATAGACTTTTCACCAGGTTCTATAATTTCATAATAAGTATTAAAACCTATTGGATTAAACTTATTAGTTGTATTATTTCGTTCATGTTTCCAGCCACCAGCTTGTGATTTCAGGTTGAAAATTTTGGAATTTACTAAGCCTGTTATTTCAAATTGAGCATCAGATAATTTGATGAATCGAAAGAATTCATTTCCTTTGTTAGCACTTCCAAACAAAGCTTGCTCACTCCATCTGCCATTATTATCTTTTGCATTTGAAATTTGAGATTTTGTATGCAAAGCTTCTAACAAAATTGACCTGATAGCTCCTTTTAACGAGCTTCCCGGAACAATTGGCTGATTAGTAAGTCCGTTTTTAATACAAGTTTTAATGTCGTTTGTGCCTGCAAAACTACAATTGAACTCTTTTTCTACACACATATCAATATTTGCCCCCAGTTTAGCAACTAAAGAATTTCCATTCTTATTGATTAAAGCTGTTGATAAATCGTCAATTTTCACATATTCGGCTACTTTATTTAGATTTAAGATTTTAACTTTTCCTTCGTGTATTACGAAATCAGCTCCTTGTATCCAATCTTTTTCGGCGCCGGCTCCCACATGCAATGGTGTGAGCACTTCCATTTGCAGCACGTACTTTTTATTTAACTCATTCATAAACTGTACTTTTTAAATTTTTACCGGAATAAAAAGCGACTTTCCATTTCTCCAAACCGGATGTTCGATCTTCGGCTCAAACTGCAAATCAGGTTTCAAATCAACAATTTTTCCCCGAATTGTCAAATTCTGTTGATTCTCAGAAAGTTTAAAAACCGATGCAGGTGTAAACATGTGTATCGTATTTTTACGAATGGTATTGTGAGGCGGATTTGTAATCCAACCGCCACGTTTCGTAAAATCGTAAGCTACATTATCGTCGCTGAGCATTTCCTTCAATTGACTTTCCGATTCGGGACAAAACATCGATAAATTTGAAACATACGCACTTTCAGGCAAATTTATTTCAATTTCGTCGGTTGACACTTCAAAAAAACCATTGCCAATATTTCTATCGGTACCAATACCTTCATGTTTTAGTACCGAAATAGCTTTTTCCAACAGATTTGCATCGCCGTGTACAATTAAAAACAGCCCCGATTTTTCCTTGAAATAAATTCTGTCCATATAAAATGGCATGGCATCTTCACTAAAATTACGCGAAACGGATACTCTTGGTGAAACTTGCGAACTAATAAATTCGGCATCTACTTTTTGCGAACACAAAAATTCACCATGAATATTGTCAGCAATTTCATCGCCTAACTGGAGATTTCCATTTATCATTTTTTCGAAAAACGAAATCTCTAACCATGCAGCCTTTTTTATCTTTTTAGCTTTGCTTAAATCTGTCAGAGTAGGGAGCGATTGCTTGAGCAACTTTGGAAAGAAATAAACAGCCTTATCATTCTCACTTTTTTGGTAAAACGGAAATAAACTGCTGACAGTGAAGCCCAAATCGCCATTGTTGGGTATTGCATATCCAACTTTTGCAAGACACGAAGTGAGTGCAGCATACATAGCATCTGACTGATAAGTTTTCAGGCTGATACTATAATCGTCGCGCTCATCGCCTATGTGCAGGGGCGTGGTGAAGTGTAATTTATAAACTTTAAACTTAGTTTTCATTGGCAAAGAATTTATCAAATGGAATTTCTTCAGTTTTTAACTCCGAAAATTTCACTTGTCCATAACCACGTGAGCCACTACCACCCAGATAATCATTTTCTAAGGCATGAATTCCATTTTTGAGTAATTCCAGGGATTTTCTTCCATCTTCGTCATTATCCCATACATTTATTACAATTTCAACATTAAACGAAACACCGGCTGGGATACGTTCAGTTTGACGTGGATGTTCAGCAGTTCCTTTAACTCGATGAATTACATTTTCCCATTTGCCTTCTGTATAAGGCATGTCAAGATTGTCACTTTCTTTAAGAGTCTTTTCAGAATTCTCGTTCAAATATGCATCTCTGAAAATAATTTTTGAAGGTTTGTTATCCTTGGCAAAACCAAAAACATCATTGATTTCGTTATTTTTTCCTACCTCAGAAGAACCTGCTATTTGTTCTAACAGACTTCTAATTTTCCCTTTCAAAGAACTACCCGGAATATAGGGTTGATTATCTTTAATTGCTGCACGAATAACTGGATTATCAATTCCACCAATTTCAACATTTTCTTTGTTTCCACCTACATGTAAGCCTGTAACAAGTTCCAGATTTGTTGTAACTTTTATTTTTTTTATTAATGTTTTCATGTTTTTTGAGTTTTTTAATTGATTTCTAATTTGCTTTCTTCTGCTGCTTTATGATAGGCTACAATTGCTTCAAATACTTTAATAAAGTTTTTAAATTGTTTTTCATTTTCAACGCAATCTATTGCAATTGCCATTACTTTATAAAAATCATGAAGACATGAATTTGATTTTTTAGTTCTTCCTACTGCGTATGCTAGTTTTGGTTTTAACAATATAAAATCTGTAGGATTGTATCCAATTGCTTGTTGTCGCTTCACTTCTCCAAAAAACTTACGAAGTTGAGAAGTAGTTAGCTTTGTTTCTCTAATTTCTTTACCTGAACCATCAACTTTATTTTTGGCTAATTCAGTTCCAAATTCAGAAGCCCAATTAACTGTTTCAGGGTTAATCTGATTTGTTATCCATTCTTTTTTGAATTGCATAATAATTACTTTTTTGATTGTTTATAATATTTCTTTTATTTCCATTTCAGCCCATCGAGCTGCAAGGGCAATTAATTCTAATTTACGAGAATTTAGCACATTTGTTTGAAGTGTTTTGCAAAAATCGACTACAATTGGGTCTTTGTTTTCCATAAAACGTTTCAGATAATATGCCGCATTCCAATAATAACTCAAATCAGGATTAAAGTTTTCTTCCCCTGCGTGTTTTTTATTTTTTGCCTGTATTTCTGCGAATAACATTAAACGATGAAGAATTGCTTTGGACATATCATGTTTGTCAATGAGCAAAATGAATTCATTCTTTTTTGATTTTACCCAGTCAAATTCTTCGTTCCACGATACAATCTGTCCCAGAAAATTAATAGCATTTTTATTCCCTAATTTATCATTTGCGAATTGTTTGGCGGTATGTTCGGCCTCTCCCGCCAATTCCGCAGCTTTGGCAATAGGATATTTGTTTCCAACAATTGCAATTCCGGCCGAAATACTAATATCTTCACGTCCAACATATTTACGAAATTCCTTGCGGATATCTTCAGCAAAATTGATAATCATATCCCAGCGTCCCACTGCAAATACATCATCGCCACCAGAATAAAGAATATTCACATTGTCCTTGTACTTTTCGCGAATTGTATTCAAATAGCCTGAGAAAAACCAGTCCAGAGCAGAGGATAATGTGGCATAGGCTGAAAATGTTCTTTGTTCATTCTTCAAACCATTGATAAAAATTTCACCTAACCCATCCACATCCATTCGCAAAATTCCGAAGTATGTTTCACTAACTCCTTTTTCAGTAACAACCTCTGTTAGCTCTTCAAAAGTTTTATTTCCATCTTTTCTGTTTTTCGCCTGCTCATTACCGCCATAAAACTGAAACCCATAACTTACCTTTTGTCCTATGATTGGAGCATCTAAGAAACTTGTGTTGTTAATTCGTTTTACCCTGCTTACATCCGCTGAAGTTATTTTACGAAAATCAGCTTCTTCTTTTACAAGTTCTTTTTGATCGAAAAGATAATTGGCAACCCCTACAATTGTTGAATTAAAGGTTGATCTGCCTGTTAGATAGGTTGATAATTCACTTTTATCTTTATAAGTTATGAAATAATCAACATCTTTCAATGTTTCACCTAATTTTATTTGGTCATGTACAATCTTCGAAATAACATGTTCGGAATCTTTTAATTTGTAAAAAGCACCCTTTTGTAACTCCTCACCGGTAACGGCACAAACTTTTACATCTCCTCCTTTTGGATTTGGTTCGAAAAACTCATTATAATTTGATAGTAAAGTGTTTTTAAACTTTTTGTTTTTCTGATTGGTTAGTCTTTCGGCAAGCGCTTTCCATAGTTTACCTAAATCTTTTTCGTTTGTTTTAGCACCAACATAATCCACTTCGTTTGTTTTTGTTCGGTAAGCAAATGGAATAAAATCCATATTTACGATAAGTTTTCCACTATGTTCTGCCCAAAGTTTTTTCTCTATTTCGGCATATAACTCATTAATAGCAACTTTCACTTTATCGATATTCGGTAATAGCATATAAAATTTGCCACCCGAAGAATAAACTACATGTCCTATCGTGTCCTGAACATTTTTATGTGATATAATCCGTTGAATTATAGAGTCTATCATCAGCTGCAAATAAAACGAACGACCTTTCAGGCTTGTTGCAGCTTTACGCGAAGCAATATTGTAAATAAATTTTTGAATTCCTGAAATATCACATCCAAGTAAAATAACAGGATATTTGTCATCATTTAGTGTTATTCTCTTATCTGTATTATTCCATTTAAAATCCGACTTATTCTCCAAATAGTATGTATATATGCAATCAGCAAAGGCAGCTGTTGTTTTTAAATGATCGAATAAACTTACATTAGCCATATCCATTGTGTTGGATGGTATGCACCATGTATATTTTTTCAATAAATAAATAAGACTCTCAGTAAATCCGTTTAGGCTGTCACTCGGCAAATTGTTGAATTCACAAAGTTTTATATTCTTCTTGATTTACGCCATCATCTTTAGTTTTAATAAATTTGGGGAACGTTTTATTGGAAATGTCAATTGATTTAAGAGGAAATGCATACCGTCCATTTCCGTTTTTTATGGTATTAAAAATTGAAAACAATGGTATGTTTTTGTATCTTGTTTTTCCCCAATTAATTTGTGTGAGTTTATCGTCGGCTTCCTCTTTTTCAATCGCTTCACGTCGGTCAATTCCTGCACTCCACCAGTCTGCCATAGTAACAATAGCCTGTATTTCAGTTTTTGGTTGATGATGATTGCAAGTCAAATTTACCAAACAATTTTCGCTTGCAGTTTCATACAAATTTTCTTTTAAACCTGGCACTAAGGATAATTTTTGATTAACTTGCTCAAAAAACTCGTTTGTCCAAATTACGTGTTGATATCCGAATTTTCCAGCATCATTTACAGGACAAATGTCATTTGCCAATCGCTTTGAATACTCACTTATTTGTGCCTGCTTGCTATATAATCCTTCATCCGCCCTCTGATAAAATTTCCCGATATCGTGCAGCAGTGCTGCCAGATAGATGATTTCTCTTTCTTTTTCCATATATTATTGATTTTGATTATTATACAACTTATTTCTAAAATTAATTCCTTTTCAGATATTCAGATATCTTTTTTCTCCCTCTTTCTCACCACCATTCCGAAACCTGTGCTTGCGCCTTTTCCCAAACCTATATAGTCGGGCAGTGATACATTGGTTTTAAACTCGAGGTCGAAACTCATCATTTTTACGTTTTTATAGCTAAGAAGTGTAGGTTCGTCCATTTGGAGAATTTTACAGCTCACTTCGTTTTCGAAATGAATGCCAAGCCCTTTGCCCATCGAAAGGATATTTCCGGTAAGGATACGTTCGAGAAATTGACTTTTTTCGCCAATTCCTTCTAATTTCGTATATTCCTGATAGTTGTCCTGATTAAGTGGTAACCATTTGCGGAGCGTGTAGGTAAAACTGCTATCCCAGGTTTGGATAAGGTATTGGTTGGCTTTAACACTATCTATTTCCATTTGTACGGAACGGTCTCCAAGCAAACATTCAAATTCTCCTTGGTTTAGTAAAAGCCCTACTGCTTCGGTACCTTTGTTAATGCAAACCAATGCTGCTTTGCCATTTATACGTTTGTATTGGATAAGAGGATAGGCATAGCGAAATGAATCTCCTTCATGATTGTGAAAAAGCACATCATTCTTGTCTTTTAATAATTCGTTAATTGCACCTCTGAATGAGGTTAATTCGTTCTGATAAAGTGTGTTGGAAAATCTGAGGATTAATGTGCGGATTTTGATATTTTTTTCATTCATAAGCAAATAGATTTATTTAAAACATAATTTATTCATTTTTTTGGCAGCAAACAATACGGACTATAAAAAGCTCAAAAATATCATTTATTTGTTAAAAAATATAATTAAAAAAAATGTTTTAAAACATGTAATTATGTTTTTTTAGTTTTTATAATTTAAGTTTTCTGTATTATATCGTGAAACGCTCTTACCGCATGACCCAAATTTTTTATCTATTTGGCATTGAAGAAAAAAGAACGCTGATTTACGCTGTTTAAATGGATTTTAATCTCGCTTTTTGGCGAGATGATTTCGGTTACTTTTCTAAAACAAATCTTGCTTACAAGATTTAATCCGTTTGATCTCGGATGCCGAACGACCGCTATTTGCGGTCTGTCGGGTAAATTCTAAGCTAATTCAATTGGTCGTTGTAAAATATCACAATGTGTATTAAATCAAAATGTTATGTAATGACACTATTGTAATTCTAAAAGGATTAATTTTAAATACTCAACGCGAAGGACGCAAAGTTTTCAATTTTCACAACATGCAAATAGCCCCGATTCTTAAAAAAAGACCCAAAGGAAAACTTTTAAGTTTTCCTTTGGGTCTTTGCATCTTCACATCTTTGCATTTATTTTAATATTTTCATAACGAACTTATGAACATCAATAAACAAATAAATTAGTTAGAGTAAATTTATTTTTAAAAGCAAAAGGGATTTCATTCAATTTTTTTTTGTTGGAAATTTTCATTATTTTTGAAAAAATGAAATTCAAGGGCTTACTGAAAGTTTTAAATGAAATGATAGTAGGCAGATTGTAATGATTTTGAAATCCCGATACCAATAAATCAGGAAAAAAAAGCATAATAAGAAAAAAATCTCAAAAAAAATAAATCTGCTCACGTCTGCTTAATCCGAAAACTCCACTTTGTATTATTTCAACTTTTTAACATGGTAATAATAATTATTCATTTAATACTCTGTAACAATAAAAATTTTTTTATGTAGCATTTTTATGACAACCAATAGTTTTTTAAGATAAAATAATTCATTAACAAAGTATGCAGAAAATTAATTTCCCAATAGAAGACAATGTGTTGTTATTTTTCACTTTATTGTTTATCATTTTGATTGCGCCAATGGTAACTAAAAAACTTAAATTACCAGGTATTGTAGGTATTATTATTGGTGGAGCATTAGTCGGTCCAAATGGTTTGAATCTTATTTCTATGTCGCCCGCCATACAATTATTGGGTTCGATAGGTTTACTATACATTATGTTTATTGCTGGTTTAGAAATAAATCTGCTCGATTTCAAACGTAATAAAGAAAAGAGTATAGTTTTCGGTCTTATAACTTTCGCAATACCACAAATAGTTGGTACATTATTGTTTTTAATGTTAGGTTTTTCGTGGTTAACATCGCTTCTGGTAGCAAGTATGTTTGCTTCACATACTTTAGTCGGATACCCTATAATCACCAAATTGGGAATTGTACGCAATCGGGCAGTTTTAACAACCGTTGGCGGGACTATATTGGCCGACACTTTGGCGCTGTTGGTTTTGGCAATTATTGCTCGTTCGGCTGTAGGCGAACTTAACACACGATTCTGGATTTCGTTAACAGTTTTGTCGGCTATTTATTCTTTTATAATGATTTATTTATTGCCTAAGTTAGGCAGATTATTCTTTAAATATTCAGACGATGGTTTCGTTCAGTTTCAATTTGTAATTGCAGTTGCTTTTTTGGCTTCTTTTTTAGCCAAAGTAATAGGTATTGAACCCATTGTAGGGGCATTTTTTGCAGGTTTAGTTTTAAACAGAATGATTCCGTCATCAAGTCAATTAATGAATAGGGTTCAGTTTATCGGACAATCTTTATTTATTCCTTTTTTCTTATTGTATATTGGAATGATAGTTGATATTTCAGTATTGCTTAATTCCGTTAAATCTTGGCTTGTAATGTTTGCCATGCTTTCTACCAATGTGGCTACAAAAGCTGTTTCGGCTTTTATAACTCGAAAAATTTTTAAATTTACCAAAGCCGAAGGTATGATAATTTTTGGATTAACTACTACCGAAGCAGCAGCTACCCTTGCTGCGGCATTAGTTGGTTACAGACTGAAAATTATCGGCGATGACATTTTAAACGGTGTTATTTTAATGATTTTAATTACCTGTATTTTAGGTCCGATGATTGTCGAAAAATTCGGAAAAAAAATTGCTTTTGAAAATGCCGGAAGTAGTTTCAACAAAATTTCTTTACCACACATGATTGTTTCATTGTCAAATCCTAACACATTATCAAATTTATTATCAATCGCAATTATTTTAAAAGGTAAATATGTTGAAAAAATATCGGCTTTAACAATAATAACAGATAAAAGCAAATTGGATGAAAATATTGATAATGCCGATAAATTGTTGGAAGCTGCAGTTGAATATACTAATTCGGCAGGGATAACTATCAATTCTTTGAAAAGAATTGATACTAATGCGGCGAACGGAATATTTAGAACTTCTTTAGAAGAACAAGCTGACTTGTTACTACTGGGTTGGAACGGAAAACACACTACTAAAGAATACATTTTTGGCAGTGTGTTAGATCAAATTTTGGAACATTGTCATCAAACTGTTTTGGTAAGTAAATTAAACTGTTCGTTACTTAGTAATACCAGAATAATGTTTTATGTGCCTGCATTTTTTTCAAATGAACCTGCTATTTTCAATACAATAAAAATTGTAATGTTTCTTGCAAAAGGAATGAATGCACCTTTGCATGTTTATTCAGATGAATTTTTAATTGACTTGATTAAAGACAAAATTAAACAAAGCAAAACAGAAATTGAAATTAGATATAACATTCTGACTGACATAGAAGAAGATTTTGAATTGTTTGCAAAAAATTCATCCGAAAATGATTTGATAATAACCTGTTCAGCCCGTAAAAATAATTTAAGTTGGAAGCAAAATGTTGATCAATTGCCTAAAAGAATAGCTACTGTTCTTGACAAAAATAATTTTATTATTATATATCCGGGTTTTTCATATAATTCTTCTGATGAAATAGAAATACTTAATAATTATCCTCAAAACGACAGATTTGACAAAGATTAAGGGTATTTCACTTTCTAAATATCTTATCCCAATCTGCTTTGTACTTGACAAAAAAATAGAACGCAGATCCCCTTAGCTATCTTGAGACTGATATAAAATATTAAAAATCCAAATTAGAATTTACCCCACAGACCGCAAAATAGCGGTCGTTCGGTATCCGAGATTAATCGGACAAAATCTTGCAAGCAAGATTTGTTTAAGAAAAGTAACCGAAATCATCCTGCCAAAGCGAGATTAAAATCCGTTTAATCAGCATAAATCAGCGTTCTATTTTCTTCAAAAT
>CAYQWD010000021.1:0-9973 GCA_964420955.1 uncultured Paludibacter sp.
TTGGTTTTAAAAAATTCTTCTTTAAAAAACTCACTGATTTCATATATACTTGCCCTGTTTTTATACGGTAAAATTTCATGCTGTAATTCACCTCCTTTCAGACAAATAAGTCCATTAGGGAGAGCATTTTTTCCTTCTTTTGAAATATTTTTGATACTAAGTTTAAACAGGTCGGCAAGAGGCATAACTGCACGGCTAACAACAAAATCAGCTTTAAGTTTCTCTTCCTGAATTCTTGTGTGTTTTAAAGCTATGTTATTTAACTTAATAGTATTGCTGACTTCAACTCCAACTTTAATTTTTTTTCCTATCGAATCGATAAGTAAAAAATTACATTCCGGAAAAAGAACTGCTAACGGAATTCCCGGAAAACCACCTCCGGTTCCAACATCAATAATTGTTGTGCCGGTTTTGAACTGGATAGCCTTGGCAATTGCCAAAGAATGAAGCACGTGATGTTCGTATAAATTATCAATATCCTTTCTCGATATAACATTTATTCGTTCGTTCCAATAGCAATACAATTCTCCAAGCATGGAAAACTTTTCTTTCTGCTCGTTGTTAATTTCAGGAAAATATTTGAGAATGAGTTCCATAGAATTTATTTGTTGCATATACAAAAATACGAAAGTTCGGCAAATTTTCAGTAATGAACTTTAATATTTATCTTTGCACCCGAAATTTTAAAAAAATCAGGAGTGAAACCTGTAAATTTATTATCGTAAATTATTGATTAATAAAATTATGAGAGCTTATGTATTTCCCGGTCAGGGAGCACAATACCCCGGAATGGGTAAAGATTTGTACGAAAATTCAGCGCTTGCAAAAGAATATTTTGAAAAAGCAAACGAAATTTTGGGTTTCAGAATTACTGACCTAATGTTTGAAGGTACAGCTGATGACTTAAAACAAACAAAAGTTACGCAACCTGCGGTTTTTCTGCACTCAGTAATATCAGCTTTGGTTCAGGGAGAGAATTTTAAACCTGAAATGGTTGCCGGACATTCTCTGGGTGAGTTTTCAGCGCTTGTTGCAGCCGGTGCAATGACATTCGAAGATGGTTTGAAATTGGTTTATGCACGCGCTATGGCAATGCAAAAAGCCTGCGAAATGGAACCTTCAACCATGGCAGCGGTTCTCGGACTCAGCGATGAAGATGTTGAAGAAGTGTGTGATTCGATAAAAGATGCAGTTGTTGTACCTGCAAATTATAATTGCCCCGGACAATTGGTAATTTCAGGTTCTTTCGATGGAATCGATAAAGCTTGTGAATTATTGAAAGCAAAAGGAGCTAAACGTGCTCTAAAACTTCCCGTTGGAGGCGCTTTTCACTCTCCGTTAATGCAACCTGCAAGCGAAGAGTTACAATCTGCAATAGAAAATACTACATTCTCAATACCTGTATGCCCTATTTATCAGAATGTTAATGCTTATCCACAAACAGAACCTGAACAAATCAAACAAAACCTGATTGCGCAACTTACCGCGCCTGTACGCTGGACACAAACTGTAAAAAATATGGTTACTGATGGCGCTACAGAATTCTTTGAATTAGGTCCGGGCGATGTATTGAAAGGTTTGGTTAAGAAAATCAGCCCCGAAGTTACAACTGCCTAAACATGCCTAAAACTAGTTTTCAACAATAAGATGCAGAAATTTAAAATCGTCTGCATTTTTTTGTTTATAACCTGAAAATATGATTGTGTAAATAATGGTCGGTGCATTTCAAATTCTATAATTTTATTGTACTTTTGCACTACCCGTCTGACCGCTAAGAGCGGTCTGACGGATTTTTTGAACTATATGAGGTGTTTCAATTTCAAAATAGTTAATTGATTAATTGATAACTTGTAAATTATTAAATATGTACAGAACACACACTTGCGGAGAAATCAGACTTAAAAATGTCGGTGAAAATGTTAAATTATCAGGCTGGGTTCAGCGTACACGTAAAATGGGAGGGATGACCTTTGTGGATATCCGAGACCGTTACGGCGTAACTCAACTTGTATTTAATACTGAAACTAATGCTGAATTGTGCGAACAAGCCAACAAATTAGGTCGTGAATATGTAATTCAAGTTAAAGGAAATGTAGCTGAGCGTAGCAATAAAAACTTAAATATACACACTGGTGAAGTTGAAATTATTGTAGAAGAACTTAACATTCTGAACGAAGCAAAAACACCTCCGTTTACTATTGAAGAGAATACTGATGGTGGCGATGAATTGCGAATGAAGTATCGTTATCTCGATTTAAGACGCAATTCGGTGCGTAACAATTTGATTTTAAGACATCAAATGGCTTTCGAAACTCGTCGTTACCTCGATATGCTTGGTTTTCTCGAAGTTGAAACACCAATTCTTATTGGTTCAACTCCTGAAGGTGCTCGTGATTTTGTTGTTCCATCGCGTATGAATCCGGGTGAGTTTTATGCTTTGCCACAATCGCCACAACTTTTCAAACAATTGTTAATGGTTTCCGGATTTGATAGATATTTCCAAATTGCCAAATGTTTTCGGGATGAGGACTTGCGCGCCGACCGTCAACCTGAATTTACGCAAATTGACTGCGAAATGTCTTTTGTTGAACAAGAGGATGTACTGCAGACTTTTGAAGGATTGGTAAAACATTTATTCAAATTTGTTAAAAACGTTGACTTTAACGATTCTTTTCCACGTATGACCTGGCACGATGCTATGAAGTTTTACGGATCGGACAAACCCGATATTCGCTTTGATATGAAGTTCGTAGAGTTAAAAGAAGCAGTTTCAGGACATGAATTCGTTGTTTTCGACAGTGCTGAATATGTTGGAGGTATTTGTGCTGAAGGTTGTGCTTCTTATACACGAAAACAAATCGATGAACTTACCGATTTTGTAAAACGTCCACAAATTGGAGCAAAGGGATTGGTTTATATTCGTTACGAAGCAGATGGCACTCTCAAATCGTCTGTTGATAAATTTTATTCTTTAGAAGATTTAAAAACAATCAGTGAAATGTGCGGTGCCAAACCCGGCGATTTAATACTGATTTTAGCCGGCGAAAAAGTTAAAACACAAAAAGCATTATGCGAATTAAGACTTGAAATGGGTGGTAGATTAGGATTTCGCGATAAGAACATATTCGCTCCACTGTGGGTTATCGATTTTCCATTATTCGAGTGGGATTCTGAAACTGAACGTTATTATGCTATGCATCACCCGTTTACATCGCCAAAACCTGAAGATGTGGAGTTGCTTGAAATCAATCCTGGTAAAGTAAGAGCTAATGCTTATGATATGGTTGTAAATGGAGTTGAATTGGGAGGCGGTTCAATTCGAATTCACGACAGCGAACTTCAAAACCGTATGTTTCAGCTACTTGGTTTTACACAAGAAAAAGCAAAAGCACAATTCGGATTTCTCATGAGTGCGTTTAGTCATGGTGCGCCTCCGCATGGTGGACTTGCGTTCGGACTTGACAGGTTTGTGTCGCTGTTTGCAGGTCTGGAAAGTATCCGTGATTGTATTGCTTTTCCAAAAAATAACTCGGGTAGGGATGTTATGATTGATGCGCCTTCGGTAATTGATAATTCTCAACTTGAAGAACTGAATCTGGTGATTAAACTAACAAAATAATTACAAATATATTACTAATAAAAAAGCGGTTAATTAACCGCTTTTTTATTTCATTTATCATAATCAATTTTAAAATTTGAAAATGTGTCAAATAGAAATTATTCAAATACTTAATCTACTATAGCAAACTATTATACTTTTCTATTTGACATAATATAAATTATAGGAAAAAATTAATCATTCTTTTTGAGAAAGCTTTTTGAGTTTAATTCATGAATTTTTAATTCCATCTTCTATTGTGATAGCATTGAATATTTGAAATGATTTTAATGTTATTAAAGCGCAAGCCATGGCATCGTCGCCTGCACGATGATGATGAAATTGAATTTGATGAAAATCGCAAAGCGATCCAAGAGAATGCGAAGATAAATTTTTCCATGTTTTTCGGGCTAAACTTACACTGCAAAAATATTGCGATTTTGGAACAGCCAAATCATAATACTTAAGTGTTGTGCGTAAAACATTCATATCAAATGCAGCATTATGCGCAACCAGAATCGTTTCATCCAGATATGGTCTTAACTCCGACCATAATTCTTCAAAATTTTTCGATTTAGCAACATCAGCCGAAGAAATTCCATGCACACGCTGGTTAAACGGATTCATGTATGGAAAACATGCAGGTTTTATCAACCACGATTTTGTGAATGAAATTCTACCGTTTTCAACAACTGAAATGCCAATTTCACAAGGGAAATTGGCATGTGCTGTTTCAAAATCAATAGCAGTGAAATTCATTAAATTTTTTTCTTTGTTTACTTGTTTTCCAGTTTTCTTTTTGTTTTTCTTTATTAGTTGAATTATTATAGAAATGTTACAATCACACATCGATTGATTGTATTTCCACCAATAATTCATCTTTCATCACAGTCTGTCCGGGTTGAACTTTAATTTTTTTTATTACTCCATTGCATTTAGCATTTATTTCATTTTGCATTTTCATAGCTTCCAAGCTCAATACAGGTTCGCCAGCATTAACCAAATCTCCTTCAGCCAGAAAAATATCCACAATTTTTCCGGGCATTGGGGCTTTAATGTTATTATCATCGGCTTTATTTAGGTCAGTATTTATCATGCCTCTTCGAATATATGAAAAAATTGATTCTATACTGAATTTATATTCTACGCCATTTACCCTGATAATTGCTTTGTTTTGATCGCGCGAAACCAATTCGCAATTGTATCGCCTATTATTCCTATTAAAAACAAACTCAAAATCATCCTGCTCAATAAAATTAATATCTTTTTCTTCGCCATTGATAACCGGATTCGATTCTTTGGGGATGTACATTTTATATCGTTTACCTTTTTCGCTTAAGGTAATAAATAATCTTGAAGCATCTCTTTTGTAAATATATGAAGTAGCCATATTAATTCTTTATATTTTATTAGTTAACTATCAGTATGTAAGTCTTTTATTTAAAACCCAAACATTTAACCTGTCGGGTTTGTAAGCTGGCTCGTCCGATTGAAGTTGAAGATATTCAGAGGCATATAATATTGTTGCCGCTAATGCGCCAATCTCTTCATCTTCTTCATTTTCGAGCATTTCCGGAGTAAAAGTGTTGTCGATCCAACGAGTTGTATATGTTGCATTAACAAAATCAGGATGTTGCAATACTGTTCGGGCAAAAGGCACGGTAGTTTTAATTCCGGCAATTTGAAAATCATACAATGCATCGATGGTTTTTTGTATAGCCTCCATTCTGTTATCTGCCTTTACTATAATTTTTGCAATCATCGAATCGAAATTTGAAGTAACTACCGATCCACTTTCTACACCCGTTTCAATTCGAATATTATAACCTAAAGGAAAATGAATTCTGTCAATTAAACCTGTCTGAGGGCTGAATCTGTTTTGAGCATCTTCAGTATTTACTCTGCATTCAATAGCCCAACCATTGATTTTTATATCAGATTGTTTAATTGTAAGTTGTTCGTCAAGTGCAATCCGTATTTGCCAGTCAACCAAATCAATGCCTGTAATCATTTCAGTAACAGGATGTTCAACCTGAATGCGGGTATTCATTTCCATAAAATAAAAACTGCCATTTTCATCGAGGATAAATTCAATGGTTCCTGCTGAGAAATATCCGATTGATTTTGCAAATTTTACAGCCATCTCTCCCATTTCACTACGCATTTGTTCAGTAACACTTGCCGATGGCGCTTCTTCAATTAATTTTTGATGTTTGCGTTGCAATGAACATTCACGTTCGCCCAAATGAATTACATTTCCAAATTTGTCACCAAGAATCTGAAATTCTATATGTTTAGGATTCTGAATATATTTTTCGATAAATAAATCGCCATTATTGAAAGCCGAAATAGCTTCATCAGTAGCCGATTTGAAATTGCGTTTCAGTTGATCGGGCTTTTCAACTATTCGCATTCCACGTCCTCCCCCACCCGCTGCAGCTTTTAAAATCACCGGAAATCCAATTTGAACAGCGCTTCTTTCAGCATCATAGTCATTTTTAACAGGTCCGTTACTTCCGGGCACAAGCGGTAATCCGGCATGTAATGCCATTTCTTTTGCTATCGTTTTTAATCCCATATTGCGGATTAATTCCGGCGATGGCCCTACAAAATTAATTTTGTTTTCAACACAAAGTTGGGCAAAATCAGGATTTTCAGATAAAAATCCGTATCCGGGATGGATTAAATCAATATTGTTTTCAATGGCAAGCCTGACAATGAGCTTTGCATCTAAAAAAACTGAAACAGGATTTAAAGCATCGTTGGCATAAATAATTTCGTCGGCATAATTAAGATAAAGAGCATCAGGGTCTTTATCACTTTTGAGTGCAACAGCTATCAACCCGAGTTTGTGTGCCGATCGAATTATGCGAATGGCTATTTCGCTACGGTTTGCTATAAGAATTCGTTTTTTCATTCAAAATTTTAATGTAAATTGTAAATAATTCAATTGTAAATTTAAAGTGGAATACTTCCATGTTTACGAGCAGGTTTTGTATATTGCTTATTTGCAAGTATTTCAAAAGAAGTAATAAGAATTTTTCGGGTATCCATTGGTAAAATTACTTCATCAACCAAACCGAACTCTTCAGCTTTGTACGGATTAGCAACTTCGGTTTTATAGTTTTCAATTAGTTTTTTCTCTAATTCTTCCTTGTTTTCTGCTTGTGAAAGTTCATGTTTATTTACAATTTTAATTGCCCCACCGGGGCCCATAACTGCAATTTCGGCTGTTGGCCATGCAAAGTTAAAATCGCCACCGGTATTTTTACTGCTCATAACTATATAAGCCCCGCCATAAGCTTTACGGGTGATAACAGTAATTTTAGGTACGGTAGCTTCGCAGAATGCGTAAAGTAGTTTTGCACCGTTACGGATTATACCATTGTGTTCCTGTTCAATTCCGGGAAGAAAACCGGGTACATCTTCGAAAATCAATAACGGGATATTAAATGCATCGCAAAAACGCACAAACCTTGCTCCTTTTATACTTGCATTTATATCAAGTGTTCCGGCCATAACTTTTGGTTGATTTGCCACGATTCCGATTGATTTTCCGTTAAGCCGAGCAAAACCGACTATAATATTTTGTGCCCAACGTTCATGTACTTCGAAAAAAGTATCTTTATCAACAATTATGTTGATAATTTCCTTCATATCATAGGGCTTATTCGGATCATCGGGTACAATTTTATTCAGAAATTCTTGGCGTGTTTTGTAAAAAGTTGTTTGATGTGAAACCGGCAATGTTTCATAATTATTTGAAGGAATGTAAGATAATAACTTTCTGATAAGTAATATTGTATGTTCTTCATCATCGGACACAAAATGCGCAACACCACTTTTTGAGGCATGAACATTACCGCCACCGAGTCCTTCCATATTAATTTCCTCATTTAAAACTTCCTTTACAACATCAGGTCCTGTAACAAACATGTAAGAAGTTTGGTCGGTCATAAAAATAAAATCGGTAAGTGCGGGCGAATATACTGCGCCACCGGCAGCAGGACCAAGAATTGCGGAAATTTGAGGAATAATACCTGAAGAGTTTACATTATTCCTGAAAATACTGGCATATGCCGACAAACTTTTTACACCTTCTTGAATGCGTGCACCGCCAGAGTCCATTAAACCAACAATGGGAGCGCCAAGTTTGTGAGCCATTTCCTGCACTTTGGCAATTTTCATTCCATGAGCATAACCCAACGAACCTCCTAAAACGCTGAAATCCTGTGCATAAGCAAAAACGTTGCGTCCCTGAACCTTCCCATGACCAACAACCACACCATCGCCAAAATTATTCACTTTACTGCTTTGTGGTTTTTGCCATGGGGAAACAAATGCATCGAACTCAAAAAAAGTTCCTTCGTCGAACAATACATTGATTCGCTCACGGGCAGTAAGTTTTCCTTTTAAATGCTGTTTTTGTGTGGCATTGTCTTCCATTTCGCGCAATGCCTTGATACGTCCTTCGTAAATCTGATTTTTGTTCATTATTGTGTTTAATAATTTTAATGCCGATTTTGTAATAAATTTACACTCGTCTTTTGTCCAAAAATTTTAATTCTGAAATTAAACTGCACAAAAATAATATAATTGTGCATTTTAAAAAGTGTTTTCTATAATATTTTTAACTTATAAATACCTTCATTTATGTAAAAATCCATAGCAATAAAACAACAATAAGTAATGATGGCAACATATTCATAACTCTTATTTTTTTAATTTCCAGAACATTAATTCCAAGACCAATAAGCAAAATACCTCCAGCAGAGGTTAAACCTTGAATAATTGAGGGAGTAAAAAATGATGATGCCCACATTGCAATAATTGTTATCAAACCCTGAAAAATTAGAAGTGGAACTGATGAAAAAATTACACCCATCCCAAAAGCAGAAGCAAGCAATAATGCTGAAAAGAAATCCATCAATGATTTTGTAAATAGCAACTCATGCGATCCGCGAATTCCCTCGTCAATAGCTCCAACTATGGTCATTGAACCTATACAAAACATTAGAAATGCAGTGATTAAACCTTCGGAAAATCTTTCATTTCCGATTCGAAATTTTATTTTCAGGTATTCACTCAATATTTCAGTCTTTTTCTCAAGATTCATCCATTCGCCAATAAGCGAACCAAAAGCCAGACTTCCAACAACTATCAGAATATTTTCCATTTTTACAACCATTGTAACTCCAATGGCAAGTGTAAAAAGCCCAACTGCCTGAAAATAAATGGTAGTTACGCGTTGCGGCATATTTTTTTTAAGCAGTAAACCAATCGCTCCGCCGATAATTACAGCACCGGCATTTACTAATGTACCAATCATATTTATATTTCGTTTGTATTTTATGTATTAATGCAAAAGTAATCGATATTTGTATAGGAAAGTAATTTGAGTCGTAAAAAAAATATATACTATTGAACACTGTTTTAAATACATTAAAAATTAGTAAAATAACATCGTATAATGACAAAAGAATTACAATTTCTATTGATGAGCCTTCCGGTTGTATATTTATCAATAAGAAGTTTGAAAAGACCTTACACTCATGGTTTTGCAAGGTTTTTTGGCTGGGAAATTATGATTTGGATATTTCTTTCAGTCAAACCATTCTGGTTCGATAAACCATTTTCAACTTTACAAGTTTCATCTTGGATTATGCTTTTAGTTTCTGCAATATTAGTTATAACCGGAGCTTTAAATTTATTAATAAAAGGCAAACCTTCAGGGCAAAGGGATGAAAAACATTTATTTAACTTTGAGAAAACAACTGAATTGGTGGATACCGGAATTTACAAATATATTCGTCATCCTTTATATGCTTCTCTGATTTACCTTAGCTGGGGAATGACTTTAAAAAATCCTACTATCACATTGATATGTTTAACTTTAACGGCAACTATTTTATTTTACATCACTGCCAGAAAAGACGAAAAAGAATGTATTGAATATTTTGGCAATAAATATACAGATTACATGAAACGTATTAAAATGTTTGTTCCGTTTGTGTATTAATTTACTTTTTTAAGGTTTAATCAATTCGATTCCTTCAACAGGTGTTGTTAATTTAAAAATTTGATTTTTTGGTTTTAATAAATTCTTTTTCAAAGGTTTAATGTTTAATTCTTTTATTCCTTCCACAAAGCATTTAGCCATTTCCATAGCTCCTGCATCTACAAAATGTGTATCGTCAACTCTTCCATTTGGAACTTTTTTCCATACTCCCGGTTCAATATGCATAAAAAGTTTTTTCGATGCTTCAACGCCGTATTTTTGAAGTATTTTTTCGCTTTTTTTCTGCATATCGATAAGAGGTACTTTCATTTCATTTGCAACTTCGATTATTACCTTGGGATAAACGGGATGCGTAT
>CAYQWD010000021.1:9983-14942 GCA_964420955.1 uncultured Paludibacter sp.
AATTAAATTACCAATTGAATCAAACTTACGACGCGCAACGGGTGTACAAAGAATAGGATTTCCTCCTTTTGCTCTTACTTCGCGTACAAAACGCTGAAAATTTGACTTAAATTCTGGAAGTGGCGTATAGGATTTTTTTGTTTCTACTTCATCGTTGTGGGCAAACTGGATAACCACAAAATCGCCTTTTGAAATACGGTTGAGCACAAAATCCCATCTACCTTCCTCGATAAACGTTCTGCTGCTTCTGCCATTGCGTGCATGATTTTCAATGATTACATTATCCTTGAAAAACGAAGGTAATACCATTCCCCAACCTCGTTCAGGATTATCCTCTGGTGAACTTTTATCAGCCATGGTGGAATCGCCAACTAAAAACAATTTAATGGATTTGTTTTTTGCAGCATTAAACAATAAAAAAGATGCAATCAGCATCGAAAATATTAATAGTTTTCTCATAATGATTTAATTATATCAATTTCAAATGTTTAGCCAATATATTTTATAAATTACAAAACTGAAAGCTTTTAAAAAGACTTTCAAACAGCAAACCTTTCAAACTATTTATTCCCCCTTTAGGGGGTTAGAGGGCATGTCTTTGGATTCCAACCATCATTACCTGCCAATACATTTTCCACAGTCCATTCGTTCGCTTGTTCAGTTGTTAGCTGATGCGACCAACTTACTCTTTTCGAAATATCAGCGCCGGATCCAAAATTTTTATGCTCGGCATAAAAACTTGACTTTTCGGCTTCAGGCTTGTTCCAATTGTGCCAGCCTTGCGGGTGAATAAATGCACCCATTTCACATTCGCGGAAAACAGTTTTAGCAAAATTACGCCACGGGCGACCGAGATACATTTTAGTTACTTCAGGTTCGGCAGTAATACGGCATTTGTAAAACAAATACCCGTATTTAGTTTTTTCGGAGGTGGAAGCAGCTGTAATATACGAATCTTTGATACAATGAATTTGGCATTCATCGAAAACTGCTGTTGACCATCCAAAAATAAAATCGGTTGTACCTTCAATATAGCATTTTTTATAATATTGTCGGCTATTTTCGGAGTATGTGTAAAGCGTATCCTGAAAGCCGAGAAAACGGCAATTGTAAAAAATTGAACGATCGGAGCTTACATGAGCAGCAACAGCTTGCCCAACCGGACCAGCCGTGTTTTGAAAAGTAATATTTGCTGCATGAAAATCGTTTCCATAAATAAAAAATGTAGCCGAACCGGAAGTGCCAATATCTTCACCAAAATCATTTTTTTTCTGCGCCCAATCGCCGTAAGCTATTATAGTTTTTTCAGCACTTTCTCCAATAAACGTTACCGACTGTTTCGATGCGGGTAGAATCAGTTTTTCATTGTACGTTCCGTTTTTAATAAAAATTATAGTTCGTTTTCGGCGATAATCAGGCACAGCATTGATGGCAGCCTGAATAGTTGTAAAATGACCTGAGCCATCTTTTGCAACCACAAAATGGGCGGAATCAACATTAAAATTTATATCAATTATTTTTTCGGATTTTAATGTGCTGAAAACAGATACAAAAGAAAAAAATATTAGGCTGAATATGTTTTTTTTAGACATGTTTTTTGGTTTCTAAATTTTAATAGAATAAATTATTTCATTTAAACAATGGTTCGGCATTAAATATTCATTTTTTACGCAAAGACTCAGAAACGCTAAGAAAACTGTAAAGTTTTCTCTTTGCGTCAAATTTCATTAAAACTGATTATCAGATAGTTGTATTTATAATTTGTGTCTTCGCGCCTTTGCGTGATTATTATAAAGCAAAGTATATTTAAAATAGATATTAACAGTCAAATTTATATTGATAATTTGATTATTGTTTAACGAAGTATTGTTTAAGTAACTTTCAAAAATCTACGATGTTTTGAAGTTATTTTGTTTTTGCAAGTTCAATGGCTGCCAAAATAAACGGTCCAACTGCTTTGGGGTCATCATTGCGAACGGGCTCATTAATATAATACTCGTACGACCCATCGCGGTATGGATTGCCTCCCAAACCTGCCACACTGCAACAGCGTGTAATTGAAACAGTTCCATCTTCATTCAACTGCGTGCTATGTTTTATCACGCCATCGAAGATATTTTCGGCTACTTTTCTGAATTTTTTTGGTAAATATCCTTTGTTTGCACCTTTAGCCATGGCATAACAATACATGATTGTACCGGTGGATTCAAGATAATTTCCCTGTTTCTTCGGCAGATTGGTAACCTGATACCACATACCGGTTTTTTTATCCTGAAATTTGAGCAAACTATTCGATAAGCGGTTCAGAATAACTATTAAATCAATTCGATTGGGATGATCGACTGGAAAATAATCGAGTACATCCACAATTGCCATCATGTACCAGCCAATGCTTCTGCTCCAAAAGTTCGGTGATTGACCGGTTTCAGGATTCGCCCATTTTTCTGTCTTACTTTCGTCCCATCCATGATAATTGAGCCCAGTTTTCGGGTCTATAGTATATTTATCAGCAATTTTAAACTGGCGATAAACATCGTCGAAAAGTGCTGGTTTATCGAAAATGGCTGCATAACGGGTATAAAACGGCGAACCCATGTACAAACCATCGAGCCAAACCTGATGCGGATACACTTTTTTGTGCCAGAAAGCGCCTTCGGCAACTCTTGGGTGCGTTTTTAACTGACTTCGAAGCAATTCAATGGCTTTAAGGAATTTAACATCACGGGTTTCATTGTACATGTCAAATAAAAAATTTCCACCATTGATTCTATCAATATTATAATCTTCAGGTTTATAGGTTTTTATTTCGCCTTTTTCATTTACAAAAAAATCGGCAAAAATTTTCACGTAATCAAAATACTTCTTTTCTCCGGTGAAAAAATACAATTCTGTTAATGATTTTGCTATCAATCCCTGTGTGTAATCCCATTTTGGTGTTTTTACAAAATCTGCCATCCATAATTCAGGATTGTGTGCAATTTCTGAATCAGCAATTTTAACAGCCCAAAATTTATAGTCGGTCTTATTTTTGGCTAAAACCAAATTTGAAATAATCAGTAAAGTGGTAATAATTTGAAATTTAATGGCATTATTTTTCATGATATAAAAAAACATTTCGTTAGAAAAACTATACAAATTTGGTGTTTTTTTTCGGAATTTGCGTGAAGAATTTGATTGTTTTGGTGAAAAAAATGATAAAGTTTATTTTATATGGTTGCTTTTTTTTTATGACAATTTATAATTGGATAAAAATTAAATTTTGTACTAAAATCTTCATATAAAAAGATATATTAGACAAAATAAAAATACTATTTTTGTGAAAAAAAATTATTTCAACTAAAATTTTTTGATGAAACCAATAATCCCACCGGTTGATAAGGAAATAATTAAAAAGGAATTGACCAAAGATAAGTTCCTTCGCCCAACCAACAAGGCAGAAAACGAAATTTACATTATTACAGCAGCTGACTCACCAAATGTTATGCGTGAAATTGGACGTTTGCGCGAAACATCATTTAGATGGGGTGGTGGAGGTACTGGCGAAGAAATTGATACGGATAGATTTGATTTTTTGGAAAAATCTTTTAAACAATTAATCGTTTGGAATCCACGTGATGAAGAAATTATAGGAGGTTACCGTTTTTTAGATGGGAAAGATGTTGTAATTAAAAGCGATGGTCAGCCTGATTTGGTAATGTCGCATCTTTTTAATTTTAACGAAAAATTCATTTCGGATTATTTACCCTATTCAATAGAGCTTGGCCGTGCATTTGTCCAACCAAATTATCAGACAACTAAAATGGGCATTAAGAGCCTTTTCGCACTTGATAATTTATGGGATGGACTTGGAGCGCTGATTCACTCATCGGAGAAAGCTAAATATTTTATTGGCAAAATAACTATTTATAACAGTTATAACTCATTAGCACGTGAATTGATTTATGAGTATATGATGCGTTATTTTCCCGATCCTGATAGGCTAATTAGTCCAAAAATTCCTGTTTTAAATAGCGAAAAAGCTGTTGAAATGGCTAAACAATTATTCGAAATGGAAGGTGCAGTTCATGATTTTAAAATTCTTCAAAAAACTGTTCGTAGCCTTGATGAAACAATTCCACCGTTGTTCACTGCGTATATTGGACTTTCGAACACAATGCGAATGTTTGGTACCATGATTGATCATGAATTTAGCTCTACCTACGAAACCGGAATTATGGTTACTATGGAAGATTTGCTTGAAGTGAAAAGAATACGGTATATTCAACCCTATATCGACTTTCTGAAAAGTGCATATAAAATTCAGAAAACAGTGCGAAAAAAAGAAAAGACTGTACGAAAACAGGAAAAAGTCAACAAGAAAAATAAGATATAAAAATTTTTATCAACAAAGCAGCTCAGGGAAATATCTCAGAGCTGTTTTTTTTATACGCTTAATTCGGCATTCAATTTTTTTGTATGATTGGTATTTTTTTGCTTCGAACAATTATAAATTTGAAATTGTTTTAGTTCTACTTTAACAGATTAAAATCCAATTCGAATATTTTAAAAACGAATGTTCTCTCAATTTTATAGTTCATGTTGATTTTGTGTCTTTTGTGTGTTCTTTGTGCATCTTTGTGTTACAATTATTGCACAAAAGTTGCTCAAAAAGGACAAAGTTACGCAAAGATAAAAAAATTGTAATTAAAACGTATTACAATCTGTCAAAGTAGAATTAGAATTAAATAAACTGTAAATTATTGAACTTTATGATGAATGATTTTTTTAACTCACAACTGTCAAATAAAATTAATAGTATTCAACATTCGGGGCTTTCGCCTGAAAAGTTTTACGAAACATACAAACTGATTACTTTTAATCGGTTTTTTATGATGTTTTCGATATTAACAATCTCATTTTTAAATGGATATCTCCTGAAATTGAAAATATTTTAGGATATAAACCGGAAGACATTAATTA
>CAYQWD010000022.1:0-14590 GCA_964420955.1 uncultured Paludibacter sp.
AATTCCTCCGTTCTGATACTCAAAAAATATAAATCCTTATTTTTTCATTGATATTTTCTTCAAAGAAAAATATTCAATATCAAATAATTAATATAAAGAATTTTATGAAGAAACAAACTCAGGAGTTCGTTCAGTTCGCGGTAACAGCAAGAAAATACAAAACTCTTCTGACAAAAAAATATCTAAATCGGAAAATGTGGGTAGATCCCAATCCCTACGAAATTCAGTCGTTTATTCCAGGTACCATCATTCAGGTAAATGCTACTGAAGGACAAGTGGTGAAAGAAGGTGAACCGCTAATGATAATTGAAGCCATGAAAATGATGAACCGAATTCAGATGCCTTTTACAGCAAAAATAAAAAAAATTAATGTTGCTATTGGTGATAAAATTCCAAAGGATATGGTAATGATAGAACTTGAAAGTACTGAAACATTATAACAAAAAAAAACGGGTAATTGAGATTATCCGTTTTTTTTAACCATCGACGTTCATTTAATTGGAAGTAACTTTTGTTTTTGTAGCATGTTAAATTCAAACTCAAAATTTGGAGTAAAAATGGATTTACCCATATTTTTCTGAATTTCCCTGTATGTCCAGAATTTGCCTTCAGAAATTTCCGATTTATCAAAGCTGATTTCACCATCGTAAACAGTGTAGAAAGTGTTTACAAGCTCGGATTCACAGTCCGATTTGAAAATATACCGGAGCAAAAAGACAGGTTCAAACCCCTTGATTCCAAGTTCTTCGGCAACTTCACGCAAAAGTGCGTCTTCCATTTTTTCGCCATAAGAAATATGTCCGCCTACAGATGTATCCCATTTATTTGGTTGAATATCTTTAAGAGCTGAACGTTTTTGTAAATATAGCTTTTTTTCGGAGTTCAATACGTGTAAGTGAACCACTGGATGTAGCAGAAAACTGCCTGAATGACATTTTTGTCGGGTGGCGCTTCCAGTAACATTACCTGAAGGATCAACAATTGGAAAAATTTCCTCGTTCATAATTTTTCAATTTGATGCAAAATTATTATTTTATTTTTTTTTGGAAAATGCTTATTGAATAAAATTAAAATGTTAAATTTTTATGCAATAAATGCCAATTCCACATCAGTTATTTTTGTATGTTTTTTCTTTGTTATTCAAATAATTATTTGTAATTTTGCGCGCTAAATTTTCTTTATCAACATAATGTCTAACCTACTATTTATTTAGTAAAAAAAAATTTTTAATGGAAGAAACAAAAAATCAGGCAGAAGAAATTCAAAACTCTGCTGAAGTATCATCAGAAGTAACTGAAAATGCTGTAGAAACTGCTCCTGAAATGGCTGTAGGAGCTGAAGTGGAAGTAGTGGCTGAAGCTCAAGAAGAAATTGCAACAGAAACAGTAGCAGAAACAGCTGCTGAACCTGTTATAGAAACAACTCCCGATGTTGTCGAAGTTATTGAAGAAGCGCCATCGAAAGTAGTAAAAGCAGAAAAAATTGCTCCTCAGGAAGATTTTGACTGGGATGCTTACGAAAAGGGGGATACTCTGACAAGCGCAGAAAAAGAAAATCTTAAAAACATTTACGATGACACCTTGAATGCAATAAAAGACAAGGAAGTTGTTGAAGGAACCGTTATCTCTATTAACAAACGCGAAGTTGTAGTAAACGTAGGATATAAATCGGACGGTATTCGCTATAATCCCGACTTGCAGATTGGCGATAAAGTTGAGGTTTACATCGAAAGCCAGGAAGACAAAAAAGGTCAATTGTTGCTTTCGCACAAACAGGCACGTGCAACACGCTCTTGGGATCGTGTAAATGCTGCTCTTGAATCGCAGGAAATAGTGAAAGGATACGTGAAATGTCGCACAAAAGGTGGTATGATAGTGGATGTGTTTGGAATCGAAGCATTCCTTCCCGGATCGCAAATCGATGTTAAGCCAATTCGTGATTACGATGTGTTTGTCAACAAAACCATGGAATTCCGAGTAATTAAAATTAATCATGAATTTAAAAATGTGGTAGTATCGCACAAAGCACTTATCGAAGCCGAACTTGAAAATCAGAAAAAAGAAATTATAGGTAAACTTCAAAAAGGTCAGGTGCTTGAAGGAGTTGTTAAGAATATCACTTCATACGGTGTATTTATCGACCTTGGTGGAGTTGATGGACTTGTACATATAACTGACCTTTCGTGGGGAAGAGTAAATCATCCAGAAGAAATTGTAACACTCGATGAAAAACTGAATGTTGTAATTCTTGATTTCGATGATGAAAAGAAACGTATCGCACTTGGTCTGAAACAATTGCAACCACATCCATGGGAAGCGCTTGATGCAGAATTGAAAGTTGGCGATAAAGTTAAAGGGAAAGTAGTGGTTATAGCCGACTATGGTGCATTTGTTGAAATTGCTATCGGCGTGGAAGGTTTAATTCACGTTTCTGAAATGAGCTGGTCGCAACATTTACGTTCAGCCCAGGATTTCCTTAAAGTGGGCGATGAAATAGAAGCAGTAATTCTGACACTTGATAGAGAAGAAAGAAAAATGTCTTTGGGTATCAAACAACTCAAATCGGATCCATGGGAAAATATTGAAGTTAAATATGCTATAGGAACCAAACATATTGCAAAAGTCAGAAACTTTACCAATTTTGGAGTTTTTGTAGAAATTGAAGAAGGCGTGGATGGTTTAATTCACATTTCCGATCTTTCGTGGACTAAAAAAATCAAACATCCATCGGAATTTACGCAAATAGGAGCCGAAATTGATGTTCAGGTACTCGAAATTGATAAAACAAACCGTCGATTGAGTTTGGGTCATAAACAACTTGAAGAAAATCCATGGGATGTACTTGAAACTGTATTTACACTTGACAGTGTGCACGATGGAATAATCGTTGAAATGATGGACAAAGGCGCAGTTATTTCTTTGCCTTATGGCGTGGAAGGTTTCGCTACTCCCAAACACCTTGTGAAAGAAGATGGAACACAGGCTAAAGTGGACGATAAAATTCAGTTTAAGGTAATTGAGTTCAACAAGGATGCCAAACGAATCATTGTATCTCACAGCCGAATTCACGAAGAAGCGAAACGTGCTGCAAAAGTTGAAGTTGAAAGTGCAGGCGTAGAAAATCCAGTTGTGAAAAAGACAACTAAGAAAATCAAAAAGGAAGAAACGCCAATTGCTGCTTCGACAATGGAAAAAACTACGCTCGGCGATATTCAAACCCTTGCCGATTTGAAAGAAAAAATGGTAGAAGAAGCTGCTGCCAAAGCTGAAAAGCTGGCTCAAAAAGCAAAAGCTCCAAAGAAAACCAAAATAGTAGAAGAAGCTGAAACAGTTACTGCTGAAAATAAAACCGAAGTTAATGAAGTAAAAGCTGAAAACGCTGAAACAACAGAAACTACCGAAGAAGCATAAGGTAACTTTTTTACAAATTCCGACGAATTTAATAAGACTTTTTTTCGTCAATGAATTTTATTTAATAACCTGACAGATACAGAACTCTGTCAGGTTTTTTTATTTCATTTTTTTACCATCCGTTCAGTAAATATATATTATTTTCTTCATAGTAAAAACCTGGTTTATAAAATTGAAAATTGTATCTTTGCGGGGCAATTATAGAAATAGAATGAAACAAATACAACTATTACTGTTATTATTATACTGTTCATATACTGTATATGCACAGCAAAGTTTCAAATTTGCTCTGTTTACCGATTTGCATATACAAATGAATAATCCTTCTCCTGAGCAGGATTTAGAACAGGCTGTAATTGATGTTAATAAAGCGACTGATTTGGATTTTGTATTAATAAATGGCGATATAACCGAAAGCGGTGATCTACCATCGCTCAAAAAAACATCAGAAATTCTCGGTCGACTTAATATACCTTGGTTTATTACTTCGGGAAATCATGAGACTAAATGGACACCCAGCGGAGGAACATCTTTCAAAAATGTTTTTGGTAACGACAAATTTTCATTCGAGCATAAAGGTTACCGATTTATTGGCTTCAATACCGGACCAATTATTAAAATGGGTGATGGTCATATTTATCCACAGGATTATGACTGGGTAGAAAATGAGTTGCAAAAAACAGGGGAAAATACACCTGTTTTTATTATTACCCATTATCCTTTATTAAAAGGAGATGTTGATAACTGGTACGAAATGACAGCATTATTACGAAAATATAATGTTCAGGCTGTTTTAAGCGGGCATTATCATCGCAATGCTTTGCTAAATTATGATCAAATTCCCGGCATTGTTTCCCGATCTACATTGCGAGCTAATGCTTCATCGGGTGGATACTCTGTTTTTACAATATCAGATTCGTTGCATGTTGCTGAGAAAATTACCGGACAGAACCCTGTTCGTTGGCTTTCCTTACCGCTTGGTAAAATAAAATATTTTGACTTGCAAACAGACAATTTGCCAAACTTCGATGTAAACAGGCAATTTTCGACAGTAAAACAAAAGTGGATTATAAATACCAGAAAAGCAATATTTAGTTCTCCAGCATTTTATGAAGGAAATGTTTTTTTTGGCGATGATAATGGTTTCTTAAATTGCGTAAATGCTTCTGATGGAAAAACCCGCTGGAGTTTTAAAACCGGAAGTAGGATTGTTTCAACTCCAGCAGTATTTAAAGATAAAGTTGTTTTTGGCTCAACCGATGGCGGTATTTACTGCCTTGATACGAATAACGGAAATTTACACTGGAATTTCTTAACATCTGAAGCAGTATTGGGTAATGCTTTAATATTATCTGATACTGTTTACATTGGAGGCAGTGATGGTTGTTTTAGAGCAATTGATATGAATACAGGCAAGTTAATGTGGGAATTCTGTGAGTTGAAAGGATATGTAGAAACTAAACCGGTATTTCATAAAGGAAAATTAATTTTCGGAGCTTGGGATTCATATTTATACGCAATCGATGCCAAAACAGGAAAATTGCTTTGGAAATGGAACAATGGTCAGGAACGCATTCATTTTTCACCTGCTGCTGTTTGGCCTGTTGTTTCTCATGACAAAGTTTTTATCACTGCTCCCGACCGTTTTTTAACAGCTATTGATGTAAATTCCGGTAAGATAGTCTGGCGAACAAACAAACATACTGTGCGCGAAACAATTGGTATTTCGGCTGATAAAAATACAATTTACAGTCGATGCATGACTGATAGTGTAATTGCCTTTGATGCTAAATCGAACAGTCATGTTTTACGTTGGAAAACTTTCGCAGGTTTTGGTTATGATCATAACCCTTCGATGCTTATGGAAATAAACGGAGTTATTGTTTTTGGAACAAAAAACGGTTTGATTTGTGGTATCAGGGCTCGCGATGGGAAATTAAAGTGGCAACACAAAGTAGGTAACACTTCAATTCATACAGTAACTCCTCTCAGGAAAAAGGAATTTTTAATAACTACCATTGATGGTAAATTGGGACGCATAAAATTTTAACAGTTTTGATGAAAATCAGTAAGATAATTGAACTATTAAAAGCTAATCCTTTTCATTACGAAATCGATTCAGAAATAAAATGGCTATTAACAGATAGCCGTTCTTTGATGTTTCCTGACCAAAGTTTGTTTTTTGCCATACGTACTGACAGAAACGATGGTCATAAATATATTCCTGAATTATATCAGAGTGGTTTACGTAATTTCGTGATAAGCACATTTCATCCCGAATTTAATCAGTTGACTGATGCAGTTTTTTTTAAAGTTGAAAATACTGTTGATGCATTACAGTTAATTGTCAGTGCTCATCGAAAAGCATTCAACATACCGGTATTAGGTATTACAGGTAGCAATGGCAAAACAATTGTCAAGGAATGGCTCTATCAATTACTTCATGCCGATTTTAACATAACACGTTCTCCTCGCAGTTATAATTCGCAAATTGGAGTCCCGCTTTCAGTGTGGTCATTGAATGAAAATTCTCAATTAGGTATTTTTGAGGCAGGAATTTCCATGCCTGGCGAAATGAATCGTCTCGAAAAAATTATTCGTCCAGAAATAGGTATTTTTACAAATCTGGGAGATGCACATCAGGAAAATTTTGTCAGTTTAAAACACAAGTGTGAGGAGAAACTTCAGCTTTTCCGGAATTCGAAAGTGCTGATTTATAATGCTGATAACAAGTTAGTGGATATCGCAATTTCAAAAATGTATCCCGATATTTCTACTTTTACGTGGGGTTTCAGTAATAATGCCAAACTGAAAGTAATAAGTAAAATTGTAGGGAGCGCTTCAACTTCAATACAAATACAGCATAACGAAACTTCTTTTGAAATTTTTTTACCATTTACCGACGATGCTTCTTTCGAAAATGTTATGCATTGTATTGCATACATGTTATTTTCGGGCTTTTTGCCTGAAGTTCTTAACGAACGCATCAGCCGACTCGAGCCGGTAGCTATGCGCCTCGAACTGAAACAAGGTGTGCAGAACTGCCTGATTATTAACGACAGTTACAACAGCGATATAAATTCGCTGCATATTGCACTCGATTTTCTAAACCGTCAGGCTGCTGTAAAAAATCTTAAAAGAACACTTATACTTTCAGATATATTGCAAAGCGGACAAGCGGTTACAGATTTATACAATTCCGTAGCACAGCTTTTACATTCAAAACCAGTTGAAAGAATTATTGGAATAGGGACTGAAATATCGAGTAATGCAGCTTTATTCAGTAAAATTAAAAGTTCATTTTATGAAAATACCGAAGTTTTTTTGAGAAATATAAGTTCCATTGATTTTCAAAATGAAGCTATTCTGCTCAAAGGTTCACGTAGTTTTCATTTCGAGGATATTTCTTCAGTATTAGAATTACTCTCACACGAAACTACTCTCGAAGTAAATCTCAACAACCTTGTTGATAACTTGAATGTTTTTCGTAATCACCTTCTTCCCACAACTAAAGTTATGGGTATGGTGAAAGCTTTTGCATACGGAAGCGGGTCGGTGGAAGTAGCCCGCACACTTCAACACAATCGGTGCGATTACCTTGCTGTGGCTGTTGCTGATGAAGGTGCAGAATTACGCCGTGAAGGAATTCGTATTCCAATCGTAGTAATGAATCCAGAAAAAGGAAGTTTTAATGTAATTTTCGAACATAAACTCGAACCTGAAATCTACAGTTTTCGTTTACTCCACTCTTTTATCAAAGCAGCTTCAAGCAATGGTATCACTGATTTTCCTGTTCATATTAAAATAGACACAGGTATGCATCGGCTTGGTTTTGAACCTGCAGAAATTGATGAATTAATAGCGTTGCTTAAAAATCAGCAACAAGTTAAAGTTCGCTCGGTTTTTTCACATCTCGCAGGGGCTGATGCATCAGAACTTGATTATTTCACGCACTATCAGGCTGCAATATTTGAGGATTGTTCTCGAAAAATTACGCAAGCTATCAGTTATCCGGTTTTGAAACATTTACTCAATTCAGCCGGTTCCGGTCGTTTTCCGGATTATCAATACAATATGGTTCGATTAGGAATAGGATTGTATGGAGTGAGTGCGCACCCTGATATCAAACTAAAACAGGTATGTACACTTAAAACAGTAGTATTACAGATAAAACATCTCACAGCCGGCGAAACCGTTGGCTATAATCGCAATGGAGTTTTAAGTAAAGATACTACAATTGCTGTATTGCCTGTAGGTTATGCCGATGGTTTCGATCGGCATTTGGGAAATGGAAGAGGTGAAGTTTTTGTTCACGGTAAACGGGTTAGAACTGTTGGCAATGTATCGATGGATTTAATAACTGTAGATGTAACCGGAATTGATGTGAAAGAAGGTGATACAGTGGAAATTTTCGGTAACAACATAACCATTTCTGAAATAGCTGAAAAACTTGACACTATTCCTTATGAAATACTAACAGGTGTATCACGAAGAGTAAAACGCATTTATTTTCAGGAATAACCTGTTGATTGTTTTTACTAATACACTTTAGTGGCAAATAAATATAATAATAGCAAACTTCGAAAAAAACTCAGATCTTAAAGCAAACTAAAATTATTATAAAATGTAAATAAACTTATGGTTCTAAATTACATCTGGATTGGATTTTTGCTTCTGGCATTTGTTGTTGCCATTTTACAGTTGTTTTTATATGGCAATACACAAATTTTTACTGATATTATTCAGGCAGCATTTGGTTCGGCGAAAACCGGATTTGAAATCTCACTGGGTCTTACAGGGGTACTTGCCATGTGGTTGGGAATAATGAAAATTGGTGAAAAAGGCGGTGTAATAAATGTTTTTGCTCGAATAGTCGCTCCTTTTTTCACGCGTATTTTGCCTGATATTCCAAAAAATCATCCTGCATTGGGAAGTATTTTTATGAATGTTTCCGCAAATATGCTCGGTTTGGATAATGCCGCAACGCCCATGGGATTAAAAGCAATGAAGGAACTCCAGGATTTGAATCCCGATAAGGAAAAAGCATCGAATCCGATGATTATGTTTTTGGTTTTGAATACTGCCGGACTTTGCCTTATACCTATAAGTATCATGGTGTATCGAGCACAACTAGGAGCTGTAAATCCTGCTGATGTGTTTTTACCAATCGTAATTGCCACATTCATAGCATGGCTTACCGGAATGATAACCGTAGCTTTGATACAAAAAATAAATCTTTTCGACCGTACAGTTTTATTCACTTTATCAGGTTTGACAGGTTTTATTGCACTTCTCATTTATTTTACCAGCCTTTTATCCAAAGAACAAATAACGCAATATTCTGCGCTTGCTGCCAATTTGCTTCTTTTTACAATCATAATAAGTTTTGTGATAATGGCAATGGTTAAAAAGGTAAATGTTTACGATTCATTTATCGAAGGTGCAAAAGAAGGATTCTCAGTGGCAATAGGAATCATACCTTATCTCATTGCCATTCTGGTAGCAATTGGTATATTCAGAGCTTCGGGCGCTATGGAAATGCTTACCGGCGGAATTGGGTGGTTAGTGGGGCTCACAGGAATAAATACCGATTTTGTGGATGCACTGCCTACTGCATTTATGAAACCACTGAGCGGAAGCGGAGCTCGTGGCATGATGGTAGATGCAATGACACAACATGGAGCTGATTCATTTATAGGGCGTTTGACAAGTATTATTCAGGGTTCGACTGATACTACTTTCTACATCTTAGCTGTATATTTTGGTTCGGTAGGCATAAAGAATACAAAATATGCTGTAGTTGCGGGTTTAATTGCTGATTTTGCAGGAATAACTGCTGCTATTTTGCTTGGTTACTTATTTTTTCATTAAATTAATGTTACTTTGTAAAGATCAATAGTTCGTTATGAAAATAATATTTTGAACGCAAAGTTGCGAAGATGCAAAGACGCAAAGGAAAACTTTTTTAAGTTTTCCACTTCGCGTTCTTTATTTAAGAATCAGGCTATTAACATGTTGTAAAAATTGAAAACTTTACGTCATTCGTGTTGAGTATTTAATTTAACCTTTTTAGAATAATATTGGTGTCAATACATAACAGCTTGATTTAATACACATTGTGTTCTTTTTTAACGACTCGTTGAAGGATTAAACCATTAGATAACTAACAAACGTATTGAAATTTAAAAGAAATAACTCCAATCATAATGCTTCGAGTTGAAACTTTGAAATATATTATTACAAAACAAAATGATTACTTATGATTCAGTATATTGCACAAGGTGTTAAAATGCCTGAAATAAAAAAACGCAAACTTAACGGCTGGATAAAAACTGTTGCAGAACAACACGGAAAAATTGTTGGCGAACTTGCATACATTTTCAGTACCGATGAAGATATGCTGAAAATTAATACCAGATATCTTAATCACGATTATTACACAGATATTATAACATTTGATTATGGCCACGAAATGTTGATTTCGGGTGATATTTTTATAGGGACAGAAACCGTAAAATCGAATGCTGACAAATACAGTGTGAGTTTTGACGAAGAATTACACCGGGTTATAATTCATGGCGTGTTACATCTTTGCGGACAGAATGATGGTACAGCTGAAGAACGCATCATTATGAAAAATAAGGAAAACCAAGCATTAGAACAATTGAAAAAAATGTTTTAAAACTTCGTGAACCCTAATCCCCTAAATTTTTATGCAAGTTTCTCACTAATTTTGCAATATTTTGTTAAATAAACTCATGCCTGCAAGTTCATATTTAAAAGATTAAAAGATAATAGTTACTTTTGTTGCTGCTTTTTGGGCAGATTCAGTAAAATTTTTTGTTGATTATTACGTTATCCCGTTGTTAACATAACATCTTCAAAAATAAACGAATATCATGCGTAATTCAAAATTGATTTTTTTTACAGTTTTTTGTTGGTTGTTTTTTTTAGTATCTACAGCCCGCGCTCAATCGGAATACATTGCAGAGCTGGGTGTGAATGGTGGGATTTCTTATTTGCTCGACGATAAAAACAGTATCCCTTTTAAAAGTCCATATTTAAATTTGGGGCTTATCTATCGACACAATTTTAATGAAAGATTTTCAGCGCACCTTGCCTGGAATAATTCAAAAAACAGATATTTCAGACAAGGTTTTCCCGCAGATACTTTGATGCTTAACATGTTTGATTTGTGTGGCGAATTTAATTTTTTCGACCTGATAAAACGACAATACAAACCAAAAAGCAGGGATTTTTCACCATACATTTTTGCAGGTACCGGTTTTGCTTTTAATCAATATCAATCTGGAATTAATATACCTTTTGGTGTTGGAATGAAATATAAACTTGGCAATCGCTTTAATTTCAATATCCAATGGACACATCGTTTGATGTTTAACGACAGGATTGAAGGAGTAGAGGGTGCTCTAAACGGTTCAAATTTCATGAATAACGACCTGATTTCGACATTTACTATTGGATTAACTTTCGATTTCTGGAAACGACCCTGCGATTGTAATAATTCTTTTTAATGCTATTAAGAAATTTTTTTTGTAAAAAAATATAAATTTTAAATTCATAAATGCCTTCTTTAAAGGAAAAAATTGATAAATCGAGACTACCGCGCCATGTTGCCATAATAATGGATGGTAATGGTCGTTGGGCAAAGGAACGTGGTTTCTCGCGCATTTACGGGCATCAAAACGGGGTTAAAGCCGTACGCGAAGTTACTGAAGCTGCTGCAGAAATTGGGATAGATTTTTTAACATTATATGCATTCTCTACCGAAAACTGGGCCAGACCCCAATCGGAAGTGAATGCACTCATGGAACTTTTAGTTGATACTATCGAAAAGGAAACGCCCACTCTTAATAAAAACAATGTTCGTTTACTTGCCATTGGCGAAATTAAACGATTGCCCGGACAGCTTGAGGAAAAACTGCTGCGATGTATAAACACTACTGCTAAAAATTCAGGACTTTCACTTGTTTTAGCGTTGAGTTATTCCTCTCGCTGGGAAATTTTGAATGCAGTAAAAAAAATTATTACCGGTGTTAATGATGGGAACATTTCTGTTGACGATATTGATGAGACCGTCTTTGATAGCTTTCTTACAACTGCCGGAATTCCTGATCCCGACCTAATGATTCGTACAAGCGGAGAATTGCGCATCAGTAATTTTTTACTGTGGCAGTTGGCATATACCGAGCTTAGTTTTCCTGAAATAAATTGGCCAGATTTCCGAAAAGAAAACTTTTTCGAAGCCATAGTAAATTTTCAGAATCGCGAGCGACGCTTCGGCAAATAATTCAACAAATTGTTAAATTTTTACTATTAAAGATACTACACTACTTTATAATATGCGTTTAAATATATTGTTTTCAGTTGTTTTGCTTAATTTCTTAATATTTTTTGCCAATGCTAATAGCATTACTGAAAACGACACAACCAAACTTCCCGTAATAGATTATGCAGGTGTTGCCTTAAAATACGAAATTGTAGATATTCAAGTTACAGGCGCCGAAAATTACGAAGATTTTGTTTTAATTGGCTTTTCGGGTCTTTCGGTTGGCGATGTAATTGCAATTCCGGGCGAAGCCATAACCAATGCTGTAAAACGTTTTTGGAAACAGGGTTTGTTTTCCGATGTTAAAATTTTTGCAACAAAAATTTCTGACGGTAAAGTGTGGCTTGAAATTGCTCTCAAACAACGTCCCAGAGTTTCTGAAATCAATTTTAACGGACTCAAAAAAGGTGAAATTGATGATTTGAAAGAGAAACTTGGAATTGTTAAAGGTAATCAGATTACACCCAATATTTCGGATAGAGCTGAAAAAGTAATTAAAGATTATCTCTCTGAAAAAGGTTTTTTGAATGTAGAAGCACATGTTTATCAACGAAACGACCCTTCGAAACCCGGACATGTAATTGTAGATATTGAAGTAGATAAAAAACTCAAAACCAAAGTTCACAAAATTCTTGTTTCGGGTAATAGTGCCCTGACATTCAACCAGATTAACAAGGCGATGAAAAAAACAAACGATAATAGTTTGTGGAACTTTTTCCGTACCAAAAAATTTGTAAAAGAAGAATATGAAAAGGATAAATTAGCATTAATTGAGAAATACAACGAAATTGGTTATCGCGATGCTTATATTGTAAGCGACAGCATTGTTGCTTTTGATGATAAAAGCGTTATAGTTTATATTAATGTAGATGAAGGCAGAAAATATTTTTTCCGGAATATCAAATGGATTGGAAATACAGTTTATCCTTATGATTTTTTAGATGCCGTACTGAATATCAAAAAAGGGGAAGTTTACAATTATAAACATTTGATGGACAGACTGGAGAAAGATGAATCGGATGCTGTAAGTAAATTATACCAAGACCGCGGATATTTGTTTTTTCAAATAGATCCTGTAGAAGTATTGATAGAAAATGACTCTATCGATTTTGAAATGCGGATTATTGAAGGAAAACCAGCAACAATCAATCAAATCAACATTACCGGAAACTCCCGCGTTTACGAACATGTAGTGCGCAGAGAATTACGAACCAAACCGGGTCAATTATACAGTCAGGAAGCTATTATGCGGTCACTTCGTGAAATGGCTCAAATGGGACATTTCGATCCTGAAAAACTGGTGCCCGACATTCAACCCGACCCTGAAAACGGAACTGTTGACATAACTTATAAACTTGAAACAAAGGGCAGTGATCAGGTGGAATTTTCTGCAGGTTGGGGTTCAACAGGATTAGTTGGAACAATTGGTTTAAAGTTCAGCAATTTTGCTATCCAAAATTTGTTCAAACCTGAAACTTATCGTATTGTACCCCAGGGCGAAGGTCAGACTTTCACGTTAAATGCACGTACAAACGGACAATCTTATACTTCTGTTAGCATGTCATTTCTCGAACCATGGCTGGGTGGTAAACGTCCCAATTCACTTTCTTCTTCCATTTATTATTCATCACAATCTGATGTAAGCGACCGTTTCAGATCATCCTACAGTAATTATATGTCATCTTACTACAACAATTATTATTCAGGTTATGGAGGATATGGGGGATATGGAAATACAGGTTACAGCGATTATTATCAGACTGAAATCGATCCCGAAAAATATATGCGAACGTTGGGCGCTTCTTTAGGTTATGGTAAACGACTCAACTGGCCCGATGACTATTTTACTTTCTACGGTGAGTTATCGTTTCAGAAATTTATGCTGAAAAACTGGATGTATTTACCACCACTGACTGATGGCAGTTACAATAACTTGAGTTTAAACCTTACAATAAGCCGTAATTCTATTGACAATCCGATTTACACAAGAAGCGGTTCATCATTTTCACTTGGATTAAAAATTACACCTCCATATTCATCTTTCAATGGTGTGGATTATACAAACACAAAATTGTCGAACGCTGAGCGCTTTAAATGGATTGAATATCATAAATGGACATTCAATGCTAAAACATTTACCCCTCTTTCGTCCAATAACAAATTTGTTCTTATGACTCGCGTTATGTTTGGTTATCTGGGTCATTATAACGAAAATGCACGTTCGCCATACGAAACATATTATATGGGAGGCGATGGAATGTCGGCTTATACAAGTTACGGAACTGAGTATGTCTCGATGCGTGGTTACGAAAGCGGATCGTTGCTGCCTTACAATTCTGCTACTCGCTCAAGTATGACAGGTTATCTTTTTAATAAATTTACAATGGAATTACGTTACCCGCTCTCGCTTGAACAGTCTGCAACAATTTATGCACTCACTTTCCTCGAAGCAGGTAACAGTTTCAATACAATGAAGGATTACAATCCATTTCAACTTAAACGCGCTGCAGGTGTGGGTGTTCGTATCTTTCTGCCAATGTTTGGTATGATGGGAATTGACTGGGGATATGGATTCGATCGTGTAAATTCAACAGGATCAGTGAGTGGAAGTCAATTTCATTTTGTGCTCGGACAGGAGTTGTAAGAAACTTTTAAAAAATGAGGGGAAAAAGTGTGAATGGAAAATCAGAACTTAACTGAAAGAATTTAAGGAATAAGAAGAAATGAAAATTTGATTTGTACATAACAAAAAATAGAACGCAAATCGCTGAAAGTTATCGGGAAAGCTGATGTAAAATTTACCCGACAGACCGCAAAATAGCGGTCGTTC
>CAYQWD010000023.1:0-8915 GCA_964420955.1 uncultured Paludibacter sp.
TTTATGATTATATTATTCAAGAAAATTAAAACAAACAAAAAGTCAAGATGACTTCGTAAACTTTGCTTTCACATATAAATTATCACCCGGAAAAAAAACTAAAATCAAAAATTTACATACTAATTGTTAATTGCCAATAGCAATGTCAGTTGATAATTTTTTTAATAAAAATAAATAATTTAAACAATAATATATTTTGTGAAAACAAAACTTTTATGGACTTATTATGTAGCTTTTTGGCGTAAAATTTTGCTCTTTCAAAATCGCGTACATTATATGAAAAAGCAAGAAAAATTTTATAAACATACTGCTCCCATCTAACGGTATCATAAATTAATTCGTCGGAAAATTTTTCGCAAATGTATTGATACATCATTTTTTCTCTTTCATATCGTTCTGCTAATGCGTCAAAATCACGAGTGCGTGTAACCGACTCATTTGACACACAATAAGTGGAGGTTAACACCGGGATATGTTCAAATTTGGTGTATTTTGCTATTTGCATCCAGGTAACCCAATCCTGAGTCGGAAAATTATACTTTTTGTAATCCTCCAGATTAACATATTTCTCAATCAGTTCACGACGAAAAACTACAGTGCTGTTAATTATCAAATACTCACCATCAAAAAGTGAATGAAATAATGACTCACGTACCTTGTTATTAATTTTAATTTCTTTGAATTTGTTTTTTGAAGGAAAAAAATATCTGAAATCGGTGTGTACTAACCCGATTGCCTTATCATTTTCGAGCAATTTTACCTGCAGTTGAAGCTTATTTTCATCATGCCAATAATCATCATCATCGCATAGTGCAATATATTTTGCTTTGGAAATCTGAATTAATTGTGCCCAGTTGCTACCTGCACCATTATTTTTCTGATGTAAGATAATAGTGAAAATTTCGGGATATTTTTGCTGGTACGACATTAAAATTTCAGCTGAATCATCGGTGCTGGCATCATCTCCAATAATAATCTCGTAACTAAATTCAGTTTTTTGATTCAATACCGAATCGATGGCTCTTCCAATATATTCTGCTCTGTTATATGAACATAAAACAACAGAAATAAGGGGTTTTATATCAAAATTCCGACGATAGTGAATCATTGTAACTTTTTAAAAAAGTAACGAATTTTATTTAATTGAACAAAGATAACATTAATGAGCTTAACAAGCAACCTGTTTGAAATTAAATTAGCTTCAAAGCAGGATAAATGCGTTTTTATTTCGGGAATAAAAAAATTAAGTTTTTCAAAATAACCGTTTAAATTTTTTGAATCAAGTAAAAATATTTTTCTTGAAAATTGTTTAAAAGACCATCGATATGTATATATTGCCTTATGCCTGAACTCGGCATCATCGGTCAAAATATGATTTTTAAAGAAATCAATCACTTGCAGTGTTGCAACAATACGAACAGCCAGCTTCGACCCAAGATTTGCGTTACTGTTTGTCATTGATTCTGAATTATCGTTGCGGTACACATAGCAATAGTTTGCCAAATGTTTAAATCTCTTGCACAATACAATTGTTTTGTAAAAAAACATCATGTCTTCAACTCCGAAAAGCAATTCAGAAAATGTAAAACGGTTGGCTACAAGAAATTCCCTGCGATAAATTCTTCTCCACACTTCCACTTTTCGCCCCCAATAGGGTGTATTAATTAATTCTCTTAAATAATTGTAACCACTCATAACAACTGAATCAGTTGTATAATTTGCTTCGAGAAACAAAGGATTGACTTGCATATTTGATAAATAACTGTTTATTTCAAGAATATCCAGTTCATTTTTTTCGAGTTCGAATATTATGTTACTCAGACAATATTCTGTTATAAAATCGTCAGAATCAATAAACCAAACATATTTTCCTTTCGCTTTTAACATTCCGGTATTTCTGGAAGCACCAAGGTTTTTGTTTACATCATGTTTTAACAAAGTGAGATTATTGTGCTTTTCTTTAAAAGTTAAAATTAACTCTTCTGTTGTATCTGTACTGCAATCATTAACACAAATAACCTCAAAGGTTTTTTCAGAAATATCTTGACTATAAATTGAATGCAAGCATTCGTCAATGTATTTTTCTACATTATAACATGGTAGTATCAACGAAATTACAATTTCTTCTGACATATTTTTTTATGCTTAACTGTTCAGCAAATCTCTTTATTCAAGTTCATTTATTACCATTTTTTTAAACTTTCATAAAATTTATCAATCGAAAATTCGCATGATTTGGCTTTTGAAGCTTTTTTCATCGAAACAAGAATTTCTTTATTTTCCCCGAGTTTGATAATGGCTTTAACATAATCCGTTTTATTTTGGCAGAAAAAGGCATTTGAATCATCACAATAATCTCTGATTGATCCAACATCGGTTACAATCATTGCAAGACCCATTGCCATTGAGGTTGTAATCACATTACTGCCTATCGTATCATTGAATACATTAAGTGAGATATCAGAACTTTCCATTAATTCTTTAAATTTATCTTCGGTAAGATAACCGTAAAGTTTCACATTTTTACTTTCGGCAAAAATATTTTCAATTTTATCATGTCCGCTGCAAATTAAAAAATCAATATCGGGCAGCTCATCAGCAATTTCTTTTACTAACTCATAATTTCGATAAAGATTACCCATCGAAATCACAGTTAATTTTGTTTGAGAAGATTTTGAATGGTTTGAATTATAATATTCTTTATCGACATAATGAAATGTTGTTATTATTTTTTTTTCGGATATTCCTTTTTGGATTAAAAATGTAGATAATGATGAACCAAGAGTTAAAATATTGTCGACCGGAATACTCCAAATTTGATAATCGGAATCGGTAAACCAATATTCCAATTTATGGGGAAATAAATGCACCATTCCAAAAATGCGGATTTTTTGCTTAAAAAAAAACCGAAGAATTTTTGCAGTAATCAATTGGTTACGGTCTTTGTGTAAAAACTCCAACAAAAAAATGCGATCATTCTCTTTGATGCGCGCCATCAATGAAAGCGCAACAAAAAAATATATCAATTTATATAAATCGAAGTTCCAGATATATTTTCTGAATCGTCGAATAACCTTAACTTCATGCCAATCTTTACGAACAGTTATTGCTTTATTTTCAACATCAAACTTTTCAAGCATACGACATAAATGAGCCATTCCTGCATGATTTCCGCTGGTGGAATTCCAATCCTGACAAATTAAATAATTCATAGAATTTATAAATTACTTGATAATTCTTCGTTTAACACTTTAAGAAAAGCTTTCCCGTGTTTTGCATCCGGTTCCAGAAAATTTCCTTCAGCCCATTCATTCCACGATTTTACAAATACTATTTTATGTTTGGTTTCCATTACTTTAGGCAAAATTTGCTTCACATGCATTCTGAATATTTCGGGTGTATAACCATTTAAAACATAACCATTTTTGCCCGAACGTGGCGTATTGTCAAATCCTGTAACTAACGTATGAATGAATTCATAATTAAATTTATTTTCGGTACGAAGAAACGGTAAAGCCTCTTTAAAACTGAATGTATAAATAGGTTTGGAAAAAAGTGATTTATAACACTTAAATAATGCAGCAGTATTTCTTATTTTTCGCTTTAATTTAATTTTCAGAGATTGACCTGATATTATCAGGTTCGAATGAGGTGAAAAGGTTACGGCATCGAAACCACCTTCAGCCGGATTCCATTCATAACCTGCATTTGATGCTACCAGATAAATTCCTTTCAGCCCATTTTTGATGGCAAGTTTACGAAAAGTATCAGTGAATTCATTAATATCGGGTAGTGAAAAAGTATTGTAAACCATGAATAAAGGCTTTTCATCAACTTGAATATATCGTTTGTCTTTAAAAGCAGGAAGTAATTCATAGAAATGTGCTTCATAATCATTTACTCCCGGATATTTCTGTTCCATTAAAATTTTATTGTCCAATCCATGCCAAATTCCAGTCCACGATTCGTTTGCCCATCCCAAACAAAAAGGAAAATCAGGTTTACCAGAAGCAAGCACTTCATTGAAGGGTCGTTCAAGTAAACGTTTACCATTGCCAAACCAATAATGCCAATAACAGAATCCTTCGATTCCGGCTTCCTTTGCCATTTGAGCTTGAAGTTCACGTACTTCGTGAATACGCAAATCATAAAAACCCAGATCGGCGGGTAGTTTGGGTTGTTCATGACCTTTAAACATTGGTTTGGCTTTGGCTACATTAGTCCATTCGGTGAAGCCTTTTCCCCACCATGCATCGTTTTCAGGAATTGAATGATACTGAGGCAGATAATATGCAATAGCTCTGATTTTAGACATTACAAAATTATTTCTTATTCAGAAGTTTCAAAATTTTTTTTATAACACGCTGAAAAAAGGTTTTTCGCTGCTGAATTGTTCCGATTATTTCAGAAAATTCAGGAAATTTTTTCATTGTAACTTTCTTATATTTCTTAACGGAAATATGCTTACTGTTTACGGTTTTGTTTTGGATATTTACACCTATAAGCTGATTTTCATGAATACGATAATCAATAGTATTCTCGTTTAAATAAAAAAGTCCGTTATGGTAGGCAGCATGCATTGCAATCCATGCATCGTGCCAATAAAGAACTGGTGTTTCAACAGGAAAAATTTCGGGCTTCAGTTTTGAGGAAAATGCCATTGCAGCCCCAGTAACATAGTTGATATTTTGTATAAGATCAATCATTGCATTTGTATTATTCAACCATCTACACTGGTTTTTCGTGTTAAAATTCCACTTACTCCAAAGTGTAGCACCAAGTTGGTTATTTTCTGCGTCAATGAGATTTCCATTCGTAAAAAGCGCCAAACAAGTTTTGTTTTTTTCAAAAAAGTCTATCATTACCTTCACTTTAGCAGGTCTCCAAATATCGTCCTGATCTGAAAGAAAAATATAATCTCCGGAACACAATGAAATTGCCTTTTCAAAATTTCCAATTGTTCCGATGTTTGTTTTGTTCTTATAAATTTTAAACCGAGAATCGGATTGTTTATATTTTTCAAGTATTTCAGCTGTTTTGTCTGTAGAGCAATCGTCGCAAACAATTATTTCATGAACAGCCAAAGTCTGGTCAAGAATTGATTGTAATTGTACATCTAAATACTTTTCGCCATTATAAGTGCAAAGCGCCACGCTTATTTTCATGACTTTTCAATTTGCTTTTTTTCAAGATAATTACGAAGAAAACCAAAGTATTTCAAAATCTTTTTGCCAAGTTTATATTCAGCAGTTCTGCGTATTTCTTGCTGTGCCTGAAAAACATCTTCATCAGTTATAACATTGTAATGACCATATAATAAATTTCTATTCTTCGGAATATAATTACAATCGGAAGTTGCAATTGCCATATTGTACAACGGAACAATGTTTTCTGCAAAACCGGTGGCATGATTTATATTAATGGTTTTATTGTCGGGAGCAAAAAAATCAGGAGTTATTATTGAACCGGAAAAATTATTTTGAAAATAGAAAAAACTGTACTTGAAGTACTTTTGAATTAGTAATTTAAAGTCGGAATAATAAAGTTCATTTATGTGATATGGATTAAAGTATCCGGGCAAATCGGTATAATACTTTTTATCGGGCGAAGAAATCACTAAAATTCCTTCAGGTTTTAATACTCTTTTTATTTCTGCCATCATTTGCTGGTGCTTATCATGATGTTCAATTGTTTCAAAACTCACAAAAATATCAACTGTATTATCCTTAAGCGGAATATTCGACACATCGGCAGTTGCGAAGTTCAAATTACTTCTCCGATAAAGTTTCTTTGCATGATCAATTGCTTGATGACTTATATCAAAACCGTAAACAAACTCGGCAAATTGTGATAGAATATTTGAACCGTATCCCTCGCCTGAAGCCAAATCAACAACAGTTTTTCCTGATAAATCGAGCTGGTTTATCACAAAAAAGTAACGAATAAGATGTTCGTAATGAATAACGCCTTTCATTTGAGGCAGAAATCTTTCGCCTGTTGGCTCCATTTATTTTCTGATATAATTTTTGTTAATTTTTTTGCGTTCGAGCCATGAATAAAACCGGTCGAACAATATAAAAAGTTTGTAACCAGTTCTGAATTTTTTGATTCGCTGGTATGATAATAAACCATAAGCATTATCCAAGTAATCCTGCAGAATATTTACAGAAATCAAATCCTTCAAAACCTTATTTCTTTCTTCTATTTCGAGTGTCCTGTTCGAATTGCTTATACCACTCATATCGAAAAGTGTAACATCGACAGGAATATATCTGATTGGAATATCGGAAAGTATTATTGTAAGCAAATACCATTTCCAGTCAGAAACTATACGCAAATTTTCATCATAATAGCCAAATTTTTCGAAAAGCGAACGACGAATCAAAGCTGGTGAATGATTAAGTGTTCCATAATAAAAATCGAGAAATGTAGGTTTCCGACCTTGAAAAGCCTTATCTCTAAACATACCTTTTGGCAGTGGCTTTATCATATTTCCATATATTATTTGGTCAGAAAAGTTAATTGTAGCCAACATTTTTGCAATTACATTTTTATCAAACAGAATATCACCCGAATTAACAAACTGAACAAACTCACCTGTGGCAATTTTTATTCCTTTATTCATGGCATGATAAATTCCATTATCGCTTTCACTTATCCATTGCAATGAAACATTTAAGCCTGATTTTGTCAAATTCTGAATAAAATCAGCGCTACCATCTGTACTTCCTCCATCAACTATTATATAATTAAAATCGAGCGAAGTCTGACTTAAAACACTTTCAACTGTTTTTTTAAGTCCGGTTAAATTGTTAAAATTGATAGTTATGATGCTTAATTTAATCATCGATTTACCAGGGTTTCTCAAAATCTGTTTTCTTTATTTCTTTGTAATAATCCACAAACATTGATTCTACATTGTTTTTGAGCATTAAATGATCGGATTTTGAAAAAAATTTGGACAATAAAGCAATTGGTGTGAGAATTAAATAATAAACTGTGGCAAGCACCAAATTTGGTATAATCTTACTTAACACAAAACTGATTTTATCCCATATTCGGACAATGATTCGCAACAATCTTTTTGAAAAAATGCCAAAAACTCCAGCAATTATTGATATCCAGAGTAAGCATTTCCACGCCGTGAGCGCATATATTACTGCAAAACCTGTAACAATCACTGCCAAAACCTTGAAGTGATTTGTTTCTTTATTATTTGCTTTCATATTCAGAAAAGTGTATAAATAAATGGAGCAACAGCGCTGCTGCCGCCAAAAACTATCAGCAAACCGAGTAACAATAAAACAAAAATTATAGGAGCAAGCCAAAAAAGCTTACGCTCTTTTACAAATAACCATAAATCTTTCAAAAAATCCATATTAATCTTTTTTTAATTATTCAATAATGTGTCGTAAATTTTGTTTGCGATAATATCATTTGCAAATGCATTTGGATGTGTATCAAAAATTATTTTTTGTCCGTTATGCTCATGAAATATGCTGTAAAGTTCATGATAAGAACTTCCTGTTTCATTTACCACATTGTAGAGCGCCTTATCCAAATCAATAAAAACACATTTTGGCTTCAGATATTCTGATATTTCATCAGCTTTTGCATTATCGTACGATAGTTTTAATATGACAGGTGTAGCTGAATAGTGTTTACACTTTTCTATCATAATGTCATAAACATACTTTTCTAAATCATTTCTGTTTTTTGCAGGGCTGGGCGCAATTCCAACAAATATTTTAAATTTCGCGAATTTCTGTATAATGTAATCATAAATTTCTATCTTGATTCCATCGGTAAAAGTAAATTTTATTTTTTCAAAATAATCGGGGGCTGATTCATTCCAATTATATTTAAAAGTTATACTGGTATTTTTGTATGCAGGATCATTTAATTTAAATGTATCATTCTTTTCTGAAAAATAAGGAATTGGTCTGTAAAAATAATAAAAAGGAGCATTAATCTGTATTGCCCTATCGATTAACCATGGCGAAAGTTGTATAAAAACGTATTTCAACCTGTGTTTCGAAAGCAAGGTATCGAGTAAAATCATCATTTGACCGACACCGTATCCTGATCCTGCGGCATTAATGAAATCATTGTTTAGTTTTTTACTCAGTTTATAAGCAAATGTTTCTTCGGCATTTATATACGATCCGAAAGTAAATGAACACCCTAAAAACAAATTTAATGTATCGGATTTAATTTTATATTTTGATTCTACAGTTCTGAAACCTGCCGAGTCGAAAAGAGCAGGAACAAAACCTTTTATACTATCGCCAATAAAATAATTTTGAGTTCCTGAAAAATCAGGTCTTCCTTTATAAGAAAGTTTATCATCGTTCTGCCATAATTTACCTTTCTCATCTTGCCTGTAACTTTTGGTAAAGAAATACAATTTATTTACAACAAGAAATCTTTGAGAAACAAAAATTGATATAAATAAAAAAAATATGAAATAGGATAAAAAAATAAATGGTTTGGTTTTAAAATCGAAGCACTCTTTGTAGCCGAAATTTAATATAACAATAAGTAAAGTGATACAATAAATGAAAATAAATAACACATCGGTATATTTGAAGGAATTGCCATACAAACGTAACTGAAAAAAAATCCAATCAACCAATACTAAAAATAAAATAGCAAATCCTGTAAAATATATTTTTTTTTTCATCTCAATTAAAAAAAGGAGTGAATAAAAGAATAAAAAATAATGAAATAATCAAATAATCAGTCAGCTTTAAATTTCTTCATCCATTTGTCCTTGTTTTGCCAATCAGGCTGTTCAGTTTTACAGTAAATATAATCTCCCACAACCAAATAATCCATTTCTGTGCTCATAAAACATCTGTAAGCATCGTAAGGCGTACATACAATTGGCTCGCCACGAACATTAAAACTGGTAT
>CAYQWD010000023.1:8925-14183 GCA_964420955.1 uncultured Paludibacter sp.
CAAACCATATCCGGTAATTTTTTTAAATTTATCAATTAAATTCCAGTATCTCTGATTTGTTTCTTTATGCACAGTTTGAATTCTGGCAGAAAAATCGAGATGCGTAATTGCTTGAATATCGCTTCGCTTAAAATACAGTTTCTCCCATAATGGCAAGGAATGAAAGTTATCGGGAAGTTGGGTTCTTCTTTCTTTCTTTACGGGTGAAACCAACAACATATATGGCGATGATTCATTTAATTCAAAGTATTGATTCACATCTTCGGCTAAAACTGAGGGTGCAAAAGGACGAAAGCCCTCGCGATACTTAATTTTTAGATTGAGTTTTTTTTGCATTTCCGGGTTTCGTGGATCGCCAAGAATGCTTCTGTTTCCCAAGGCACGAGGTCCGAATTCCATTCGTCCCTGAACCTTCGGAAATATGCTTTGCTACCATATTTGACAATTCATCGAAATCGGCTATTTTTTTGGATATAGCTTTAACTTTTTTATTAGTCGAAATTATTTCATTTTCGGGATAAAGTGGACCTAAAAAAGAGCCATTCATACTGTCGAAATCAGCATTTACGTTTCGTTGTTCCTTAAAATACAGATAATTGGCTGCTAATGCAGCGCCCAATGCTCCTCCGGCATCGCCGGCGGCAGGTTGTATATAAATTTGTTTAAATATGTTTTTTTCAAGCAATTTTCCGTTAGCTACACAGTTTAAAGCCACGCCACCAGCCAAACATAAATAATCAGCATTTGTTAGTTTTTTTGCTTCGAGCGCCATTTTAATTACAATTTCTTCTGTAACTTTCTGTATAGCAAGCGCCAGATTACAATGTTTCTGATTTAATTCTTCCTCGGGTTTTCTTCTGCTGAAACCAAAAAGCGATGTCCAACGTTTCTCATCGACCATACGCAAACCAGTGGAATACTTAAAATATTTCTGATTTAACCAAATAGAGCCATCTTTCTTAATGTCAACTATTTCCTTTTTGATTTTTGAGATAAAATTATTCGTATCAGAGTCATCCGGATTTCCATAAGGAGCAAGTCCCATCAATTTATACTCACCTGAATTTACCACAAAACCCAAATAATATGTAAATGCGCTATACAACAATCCTACAGAATGCGGAAATCGCATTTCTTTCAGTATGCTGATTTCATTTTCATTGCCTGAAGCTATTGAAGCAGTACACCACTCACCTACTCCATCGATAGTTAAAATTGCAGCGTTTTTATAAGTCGAAGGAAAAAATGCACTAGCCGCATGTGAAAGATGATGTTCAGGAAAAAGCAGTTTTAGTTTTTTCTTATCGTATTTTGAAATCTCAGACAGGCCATCGTAAATCAGTTTTTTTAAAAACATTTTTTCGTTAAGCCAAACCGGAATTGCTTTAATAAACGAAAATAAACCTTTGGGCGCAAAAGCATAATATGTTTGCAAAAGGCGTTCAAATTTCAAAAGTGGTTTGTCGTAAAAAACTACTGCATCAAGTTCATCAATTTGCAAACCTGCCTCGTCAAGACAATATTTTATAGCATTTACCGGAAAGTCCGGAGTGTGTTTATCTCTGGTGAAGCGCTCTTCCTGTGCTGCAGCAACAATTTTATTATCAACAATTACGGCTGCTGCCGAATCGTGATAAAACGCTGATATTCCGAGAATTTTTTTCATCTTATTCAATATTTTATCAAAGATTATTTAGTGAAGAATAATTTTTCAAACGGATAAAGCACTCTATAAAAACCTTTTATTTCGAACTTTCAATAAAATTGTAAATCTGATTGGCTACAAACTCATTTCCGTATTCGTCCCAATGGTCATCAAAATCAGAATTAAATTTCCTTTTTTGTGTGCGAAAATTTTCTTGCATCGGATTGGTTAAATCAATGAAGTCAAATTGATAAATCTCACACAATTCAGCCATCATTTTATTCAGAAAATAAACATCGCTTTGATCAAGCGCATTTTTGTAAATTGCATCGCGTGGAGCATCCATCAAAAAAATTACTTTTCTGCCTTGATTTTCTGATTTTATTGTTTTTAATACATAATCTGCAGTTTGTTTTATAATTTGTTTTCTTTCAATAAGTACATTAGTTTGCGTATTTGCTTCATATTGTGGCGAAACTGCAGTTTTTGTTATTTTTTTTGATACATTTTTTATTTCCAAGTTCAGAATAAGATATCTTATAAAAGCGCTCTTATAAAGGGCTTTTTGCCAAAATGGTCGATATTGCGCTCTTGAAAAATCAGGTTCAGGTTCTTTTTCTAAAAAATTGCCAGTTACTGAATCCTGAATTAATTGCAAAAAATATTTCTTTTGAGGATAAAATTTTTGTAAACTTTCATCGAAATCGTTATGTATCAACAAAAAAATAACAATTTCGGGATTAAATTTTTTGTTTACAATCCTGTTTATATGTAAATATTGCGATAACGGAGCGCCACTTATACCAAAAGCGTAAACATCTTTTTTGGGAAAAAGTTTTTTTCTCAATAAAAAAGAGAAATTTTTATCAACATCTACCTGAAATGCTTCTACGTAAGAGTCTCCGATGATAGCGATAAGCCCGGAATCTTTGGTTGTTTGATAATCCACCGGAAAATTCCATCCGTAATTATTTATATGCCATTTGGTTTTAATTTCAGAAAATCGTCCTTTTGAATAAATTCCTTTTGAGCGTCTGTTATCATAAGCAAAATTTTTTTCTTCTTCGTAAAAATATGTTCTTGGAGGATCTGAAGCTACAATAACAAAACGAAAAAACAATTCAATTAAAATAAAAAGAACAATTAAAGCCGGAACACTGACAAGTATCAGATCCTTCAGCAATAAAAAAACAGAAGGCTTTGAATTTTTCATTTTGTCAGGATGAAATTTGCATTGTTAAGTTATTATTGATTTTTTTCGAAAATTATACAGTATCCATGAAACTTCGTTGAACTTTATTAAAAACCACCACTCCTATTATCAGCAGTACAACCATAAATCCAAAACTATATGATAGATGTCCCCAATTGAATGTACCAATTCCCATAGTTCCGTATTTAAAAGTTTCAACTATTGAAGTTACAGGATTTAAAGCCATAATTGCTTGCCTTTTTTCCGACATTGTACTTAATGGATAAATAATCGGTGTTGCGTACATCCATAGCTGTACTATAAAAGTAAAAAGTATTGTCAGGTCGCGGTATTTGGTAGTCATCGACGAAATAATTATTCCAAAACCAAGGGAAAGTCCTGCAAGCATTAAAATCAGAACTGGAAACAGTAAAATATAAATATTGGGAGTTACTGATACACCAATATATAAATAGTAAATATAAACTATAACAAATAACAATAATTGAATAAACATTCGCAACAAGTTAGATGCTACTATTGAAAAGGGAACAATCAAACGCGGAAAATAAACTTTACCAAAAATTGCCTGATTTGCTGTAAATGTAGTCGATGTTTTATTTAAGCAGTCAGCAAAATACTGCCAACATACAATTCCGGCAAGATAAAACATCGGTTGCGGCAATCCATCGGTAGGAATACCTGCTATTCCGCCAAAAACAATCATATACATAATTGTAGTCAGAGCAGGTTGAATAAAAAACCACGCAGGGCCGAGAATTGTTTGTTTGTATTGAGTAATGATTTCTCTTTTTACAAACATCATCAATAAATCACGATACTGCCAGATTTCTTTCAAATCAACTTCGAATAATCTGTTTTTAGGTTTTATAATTGTAGAATATTCCATAGAAAGCTGTAATGCGCGGTTTAAAAATTCAAGTAATGAGACACAACGAGCTTAATGCCATCTTCCAAAGTAACCTTTGGCTCCCAACCTAAACTTTTCAAACGACTTACTTTTATCCCATACAATGTTACCTTCGTATTCGGTTATTTTTTTTACTAATAATGCAAGTTTACTGATTTCAAGATCTTCGCCACATCCAATATTTATGTGCGAGGGTGTAGTATCTGGTGCATCGTAATTCATAAAAACATAAACACTTGCATCAGCCATATCATCTACATACAAAAATTCCCTTTTGGGTGAACCACTTCCCCAAAGAGTAACCGAAGTTTTGCCTGAATTGCGAGAAATACCATACTTTTCGAGCACTTTTAAAATTGTTTCATCAGAATATGTTCCATCAACTCCTTCCACCGGACGCTCTGATAAATCTGATCGGATTCTAAGCATATCATTTTCAGATAGATATTTTCCGAGTAACATTTTTCTGATTAATGCAGGCAGAACATGCGATTTTTCAAGATCGTAATTATCATTCGGTCCATATAGATTTGTGGGCATAACCGAAATGAAATTGCATCCATACTGTGCATGGTAAGCCTCGCACATTTTAATTCCGGCAATTTTTGCAATGGCATAAGGTTCGTTTGTTTCTTCGAGTATTCCTGTCAGTAATGAATCTTCAGATATAGGCTGATTCGCAAATTTTGGATATATGCAAGACGAACCGAGAAAAAGCAATTTTTTTACACTATGCTTGTAACTCTGGTGTATTACATGGTTTTGAATCATCAGATTTTCATAAATAAACTGCGCCCGATATGTATTGTTGGCAACGATACCGCCAACTTTTGCTGCAGCAAGTATAACGTAATCTGGTTTTTCTTTTGAAAAAAAATTTTCTACATCCTTCTCTTTCAGCAAATCCAATTCATCGATAGTTCTTGAAATAATATTCTTAAAACCCTGAGACTTGAGATTTCTCATAATAGCTGAACCAACCATGCCAGCATGTCCGGCTATATATATTTTTGCATTTAAATCAATCATATGTTATTATTCAAAATAATTCAGAATCCGAAATCCTGCATTTTTAAGAAAAGTTTCCTTTTTCATGAGTTTTATATCAGACTGCATCATATCAGCTACCAAACCCGCCAAATCATATTGAGGTATCCAGTTAAGTTTATTTCTTGCTTTTGAGGCATCACCTATCAAAAGTTCAACTTCGGTTGGTCTGAAATAGGCTGGGTCAATTTCCACAACGGGGATATTTATGTTTTTAATTAACGGAAGAAATTCTTCTCCAACTTTTTCAGTAAAGATGCTTTCATTAATATTACCAATAAAACCTTTCTCATTTACTCCTTCGCCGATAAATTTCATTTCAATTCCTATTTCGGAGAAAGAGAGCTGAACAAAATCACGCACCTCAGTTGTAATCCCCGATGCAATTACATAATCGTCAGGCTTATCTTGCTGCAAGATGAGATACATAGCCTTAACATAAT
>CAYQWD010000024.1:0-5005 GCA_964420955.1 uncultured Paludibacter sp.
AATACAAAAGAACAATGAAACAGTCCTTTCCCGATTCCGAAACTTAATGATTATACATCGGGAAAAGAACAAAACAGTAAACAGAGTGAGTTGAAATTAACAAAATGTTAAGTAAGATCCAAAAAAGAAATGGCATACAAATTTATAATAAGTGGTGGAGGTACAGGCGGACATATTTTTCCGGCTATAAGCATTGCCAATGCATTAAAAAGCAAATTACCTGATGCTGAATTTCTTTTTGTAGGCGCCCAAGGTAGAATGGAAATGGAAAAAGTACCGGCAGCAGGTTACAAAATAATTGGTTTGCCTGTAAGTGGCTTCGACCGAAAAAATATGTTGAAAAACATAAGTGTGCTTTTAAAATTAATTATAAGTGTTTTAAAAGCTTGTAATATTATTCGCAAATACAAACCCAATGTTGCAATCGGGGTGGGAGGTTATGCCAGTGCTCCAGTATTGCACGCCGCTTCAGCATTTAGAGTAGCAACCGTGCTGCAGGAACAAAACTCTTATGCAGGTGTTACCAATAAACTTTTAGCCCGAAAAGCATCGGCTATCTGTGTTGCTTACGAAGGAATGGATAAGTTTTTTCCAAAGGAAAAAGTAATTAAAACAGGCAATCCTGTACGGCAGGATTTAATGTTGATATCGCCACATTCTGAACAAGCTTACAAGTTTTTTAATTTTTCAAGTTCAAAGAAAACATTATTGATTGTTGGCGGAAGTTTGGGCGCACGAACTATAAACCGAAGTGTAATAGCAAACTTGAATAAACTTGCAGAGCAGGATGTGCAAGTGATTTGGCAAACAGGGAAATTTTACCTTGCCGAAGCGCTGAAGGCAGCAAAGCCGTACAAATCGGAAAAACTAATTGTTACTGATTTTGTAGCGCGTATGGACTATGCTTATGCTATTTCCGATTTGGTAATTTCAAGAGCTGGCGCCAGTTCAGTTTCTGAGTTGTGTTTGCTGGCTAAGCCAGTTATTCTTGTGCCATCACCCAATGTTGCCGAAGATCATCAAACAAAAAACGCTTTGGCTTTAGTAAATAAACAGGCAGCATTGCTTATTACTGATAAGGATGCAGAAAATAAATTGGTCGAAACGGCGATAGCAACTATTCAAAATGATACATTATTGCGGCAACTTGAACAAAATATTTCGATATTGGCCGAAAAGAATTCAGCAGATAGAATAGCCGATATTATAATAACTTTGGCAATAACTGCAAAGAAAACATAGTAAACAATATTGCTTACAAATAAATATGGAAAAATTTCTGAGATATTATTTCCTTGGGATAGGCGGGATAGGCATGAGTGCCATAGCACGCTACTTTAAAATTAAAGGCTTTCAAGTGGCGGGGTACGACCGTACACCAACCAAACTAACCGATGCGCTTGCCAATGAAGGAATACAGGTTTTGTTCGATGAAAGTATCAGCAGTATACCGGCACAATTTCTGCAACCTGAAAAAACGCTCATTGTGCTTACGCCAGCAATTCCTGAAAGTCATCCACAAATTGAATATTTCAAACAAAAAGGTTTTAAAATTTACAAACGCGCTCAAGTGTTGGGAAATATCACTGAGTTGAGCAAAGGAATTTGCATAGGAGGTACGCATGGTAAAACAACTACTTCTACTATTGCAGCTCATTTGCTGTACCAGTCCCGTGTTTCGTGCAGTGCCTTTTTGGGAGGAATTTCTAATAATTACGGAACAAATTTACTGCTCTCAAACGAGAGTAATCTGGTTGTTATTGAAGCCGATGAGTACGATCGTTCATTTCACCAGCTTCAGCCTTATATGGCAGTTATAACTTCAGTCGATCCCGATCATTTGGATATTTACGAAACGCCTGAAGCATTTACGGAAAGTTTCGAACATTTTACATCGCTAATTCGAGCTGGTGGCGCGTTAATTATGCGTAAAGGCTTACATCTGACGCCTCGATTAAAGAAGGGTGTGAAACTTTTTACTTATTCAATGAATGAAGGAGGCGACTTTTGTGCTGAAAATATACGTATACATAATAGCGAAATACATTTCGATTTTGTAACGCCTACCGATAGAATTGCCGATGTAAGATTGGGAGTGCCAGTGAAAATAAACATCGAAAATAGTGTAGCTGCCATGGCGCTTGCATGGCTCAATGGCGTTACTTCCGAAGAAATTCGGGTGGGAATTTCTTCCTATTCAGGTGTTTATCGAAGATTTAATATCGTTTATAAATCGGAACAAACAGTATTTATGGATGATTATGCTCATCATCCTTCGGAACTTGCAGCAAGCATTCAATCAATACGTGAGCTTTTTCCGAACCGAAAGATTACCGGCATTTTCCAGCCTCACTTATACACACGAACACGCGATTTTGCCGAAGAATTTGCTATAGCTCTATCAAAACTCGATGAATTAATTCTCCTCGATATTTATCCTGCAAGAGAATTGCCGATTGATGGTGTTAATTCAGCGCTTATTTTAAATATGGTAAAGCTTGATAACAAGATGTTTTGCTCAAACGAAAGTTTGTTAACAGAACTCAATAATCGCAATTTAGATGTTTTAGTAACTTTCGGAGCAGGCGATATCGAAAGCATGGTGCCACAAATCAAAAAATTGCTTAAGTCCAAACAGTCAGAACCAGTAAAACCTCAGTAAAAGGATTTTTGAATAGTTTTTATGAAGTATTCACGAATTACATATATTTTTATTGCTCTTGGAATAATTCTTATTTCAGCATATTTTACTTTTAGTATTTTTGTTTTTACAAAGGCTGAAAATGATATTTTATGTAACAATTTTCATGTATATTTTCCGGGAAATAAAAACTTGAAGCTCGTAACTACAAACGATATCCTGAATTCACTTACAAGCGCCGGATTACACCCGATAGGCGAACGCTATAAAAATGTGAACACAGACAAAATAGAAACTGAATTGCTGAAAAACAAAATGCTTAAAACTGTTGAATGTTTTAAAACTCCATCCGGATCTGTTTATTTAAAAGTAATTCAACGTCAACCCAAATTTATGTTAGCCGGAGCACAATGCTTTTATGTTGATAACGATAAAGAAATTATGTCTGTTTCGCTAAATCACGCTTTATATGTTCCTGTAGTATCAGGTTATATAACCCTGAAAATGGCAAAAGGCAGTCTGTTTGATTTTATTCATTTTGTAAGCCAAAGTGATTTTTGGAGTTCTCAAATTGAACAGGTATATGTGAGACCTGATAAAACCATCGAATTAATACCAAGAGTAGGCGATGCTCTTATATATCTGGGAAGTCTTGATAACTATAAAAAGAAACTGAAAAATCTTGAGTTACTCTTTACACGCGGATTCACTCAGATAGGGTGGGAAAGGTATAGCATTATCGACATGCAATTTGATAATCAAATTGTATGTACAAATAAACCACAATCAAAATCAGAATATTCTTCTAATTAACAATTGTGAAAAGAAAATATGAAACTCCGGAAGTAAAAAAGAGATTGATGATTGGTGATTTGTAAATTGAAATTTATATATGTTAGTTATTAAATTTTTACCATGACGATGCCATTAAATAAATATGTAGCAGTTGACATTGGTTCTTCAGCCCTAACAGCAATGGCAGGCGAAGTGCTGGAAAATGGTACGGTTCGGGTGCTTTCAGTTGAGTCCATAACCGGACAGGTAGCAAGTTATGGAATTGTCGAAAACACTTCAGAGGCATCGTACAATGTGGTGAAACTTACAAAATTACTCCGAAACAGCTCCAAACTTCCTGCCATTCAGCATGTAACAGTAAGTGTAAATGCCAAAAGCATGAAAAATAAAATTGTAAGCATTGCCAGATTTCTAAAAAAGAATGAGATGGTAACTGATGAATTGCTGATTGCCATGCTTGAAGAAGCTAAAACAAAAATCACAGGAAATGCGGTACATATTTTCGATGCCATTCCTTTGTCGTATATTCTCGATGAAGAACAATTGGATGACCCTGTTGGAAGAAGGGGAGTTCATCTGTCAGGCTCTTACAATATAATTTATGGAGCAAACATTGTAAATGAAAAACTCGAAGGAATTTTCGACCGTAATGAACTTTATTGCAATTTTAAACCACTTTCGATTGAAGCTTTATCAGCAGTTTTACTTACCGATGAAGAACGCGAAAAAGGTTGTGTGTTGATGAATTTAGGCGCTACTACTACTACTGCAGGTATTTATCATGAGGGTGTATTGCAGCAATTGTTGGTATTACCCTTAGGCGGACGTAATATCACATTAGATATTAGTGAACTTGGCATCAGCCGAATTAATGCTGAAAAACTTAAATGCCTGAAAGGATGCGCCTTAAGTTCCGAGGTGAGCGAACCAGTATTGGTTAAAGTTAAAACTGAAAATCCTGATGCTGAACCTGTAAAAATTTCTACTTTATTTCTGTCAGAAATTATAGAAGCCAGACTTGAGGAAATTCTTTCACCTTTTATAAAACTTATAAGCGAAATTGATTATCCGCTAAAAGGGGGTATAATTATTTCAGGTGGAGCAGCACGTCTTGCAGGTCTCGAAAACTTTTTGAAACTAAAAACAGGACTTAGCGTACGTACAGGAAATCATAACAGATTTCTCATACCCGAACAATTAACGAAATATTCCGACACAGGTTTATCGCAACTTATAGGTACCATTTTGCTTGCACATCAGTATTATATCGACAATCCGCTTGATGATAAAAGAAAAAAACAACATAAAGGCAAAAAAACAAGAAGGGGTATTAAAAATGCAATAACTGATATTTTTATCGATTTTTTTAAAGATGAAAACAGTATGGATGAAGAAACAGTGAATAATCCGAAAATTTTGAGTTCTACCTCAAAGAATCAAACCGAAGAAGAAAAAGATAGAATATCGGAGTAATTAATTGTCCGGAAAATTAAAATTTAAAAAAACTATTAAAGTACATTTATAATGAATATTATTGAGTATATTTTACCGATTGAAATACCCCTTTCT
>CAYQWD010000024.1:5015-14127 GCA_964420955.1 uncultured Paludibacter sp.
GGTGTAGGCGGTGGCGGCGGAAATGCAGTAAATCACATGTACCGTCAGGGAATAAAGGATGTTTCGTTTGTAGTTTGCAACACAGATAATCAGGCTTTATTAAAATCGCCTGTGCCCAATAAAATTCAGTTGGGAGCTGTAACTACTGAAGGTCTTGGCGCCGGAGGCAATCCAAGTGTAGCACATAAAGCAGCCGAAGAATCGATCGATAGAATAAACCAAATGTTAAATGATAATACCAAAATGGTGTTTATAACTGCCGGTATGGGTGGAGGCACGGGCACCGGAGCTTCGCCTGTGGTGGCAAAAGTGGCTCATGATAAAGGAATTCTCACCGTTGGTATTGTTACCATTCCGTTTGCTTTCGAGGGGAAACTCAAAATAAAACAAGCACTCGAAGGTGTAGCCGAACTTAGCCAACATGTTGATGCACTTTTGGTAATAAACAATGAGAAACTCAAGGCAATTTATCCCGACTTGGAACTTTCCAATGCTTTTGCCAAAGCCGATGATGTACTAACAAATGCTGCAAAAGGTATAGCCGAAATTATAACAGTACCAGGTTATATCAATACCGACTTTGCCGATGTGTATAGCATCATGAAAGATGGGAATATTGCAATAATGAATACTGGTTATGCTTCGGGCGAAAACCGCATAACAAAGGCGATAGAAAATGCACTTACATCACCTTTGCTTAATACTACCGATGTGCGAGGGGCAAGTAAAGTGCTGCTGAGTTTATACTGTTCCAATTCGCACCAGATTAAAATGGAAGAAGTACAACAAATTCATGATTTTATGACAAAAGTGGGCGAAGAAATACAGGTAATTTGGGGAGCAACTTTCGATGAATCGTTAGGCGAAAACGTGAAAATTACACTAATTGCAACAGGATACGATGTGAGTGATATTCCAGGAATGCCCAAAGGAGCTATTAGGGACGAAAAAACTTTGCACACTGAGCTTTCAAGTCCAAAAATACTTCACAGTGTGGCTTCTGCTTTGGAAGGAAAAGTTTACGAAGAAGCTGAAAAAGATGATATTGCCAAAGCAATGGATCAGTACTACCAACAACCTGCAAAACAAAAAGAAAATATTGATTTGTTTTCGGGCGAAAAAGCTCCGTCTACAAAGCTGCCGGAGCAAGATTTAAACGAACTTGATCTTGAAGACCTCGAAGATGACACCAAATTGAAAAAAGTAGAGAATATACCAGCATGGAAAAGAAAATTCTTGCGTCAGTAATTTTTTAAAATTTAAAAACATCAACAATAAAACGCTATGGAACAGCTTTTTGATAAAATTAGTGAAGATATTAAAACCGCTATGCTTGCCCGTAATAAAGTGGCGCTTGAGGCACTCAGAGGAATAAAAAAAGAATTTCTTGAAGCAAAGACAGCTAAAGGAAGCGATGGCTCTTTGCCGGATGAAGTTGCAGTGAAAATTTTGCAAAAAATGGCAAAGCAAAGAAAAGAGTCTGCGCAAATCTACGCTACTCAAAATCGTCCGGATCTTGCAGAAACCGAACTTGCAGAAGTTACAGTTATAGAAAAATATCTGCCGGTACAAATGACCGATTTGGAACTTGAAAAGGCTGTTGAGGCAATAATCGCACAAGTTGGAGCCTCAGGACCTCAGGATATGGGTAAAGTAATGGGAGTTGCGACAAAACAGTTGGCTGGAAAAACCGAAGGTAAACTAATTTCTGATAAGGTGAAAGTTCTGCTCGCGCGGTAAGAAAAGCAAATTTATTAGCCGCTTTTAGGTCTGCTGAAAAACCATTATAAGTTTGTTTTGCAGCAACATGTTGAGCATTGTTTTTCTACAAGTGCAAGCATTATGATGGTATTGGTTCCTTTTTCTTGCATTTCACTTCGTAATTTATTGAAAATCCCCGCAGGGATTTTCAATTTTTTTGTACAGCTAAATGCAGGGATTTACCTTGTGTATCTTCAAAACTTCAGCATAAATTCAGCAAAATAATCATTTAATACATTTATATTCAGATTTTTTTTTCAGCATCCCTTAATTACCTGTTTTCTTACTTTCTGATTTTCCAGTTTTGCTCTAAAGCTCCAGTAACCCTTCGGGCAATCGCATATAAATCATGCGTTTATCATTATCAATATTTTGTATATATTCTTCGCTTACGGGTATCAGAATTTCATTTCCATCACTTTCTAACACGAAAAGATGATTGTCAGTAGTTGTATCAATATATTTTACGATGCCAATATTTCCTGCAAATTCATCAACTATGAGAAAGCCTTCGTAGTATCCCTCATCATTTTGCACTACCGAATCATCGATTAGATATTTCTTTTCGATAAACAAGGGTAAACCAGTCAGAAAACGGGCTTCTTCTGCTCTATCCACATCTTCAAATTTTAGAAATCCGGTAGTATCTGTACTGAAACGCATTTCTTCAACAAAAAACGGAACAGGAATTCCATCAATTTCTACAAAAAGATATTGTAATTCTTCATCAAAAACTATAACACTGTTAAGAGTAAATGAAATTTCGCCTGAAAGTCCGTGCACTTTACTGATTTTTCCAAGCGGGTATAAATTGTTTTGAGGTATCATAAAAAGGATTGAATATTAAAAATGAATGATAAAACAAAGGTAAACATTTTCCAAAGATACAAAATGAAATCAATCAGGGATTTTTCGTCAATTAGTATCTTGTTTTTTGTCAAAATTTACACAAGTTATCAATGAAATTAAAATAATTTTGAATTTAAATTCTATGTTTGAAAAACTACTTTTAAAGTAAAAAAAATATTTTAAAAAAAACTCAAAAACTGAAATGTACAGAAATTTAATCGCTTCAATAATTGTCGCTTTTTTAATATTTGGAAACAGCCTAAATACAGTTGCACAAAGCTACAAAACCATTACCAACAAAGAAATTAAGACTTATTACAGGGATTTACCTTTTAAAATGCCCATACTCAAAGTTCCGAAATTTAAAAATAACAGTACAAAAATAACAGATTTCGGCGCTGTAGGCGATGGTGTAACACTGAACACCGATGCTTTTGCAAAGGCAATTGATGCAATCAGCAAAAAAGGAGGTGGAAAAGTGATAGTCCCGGCAGGCATTTGGCTTACCGGTCCCATTACATTAAAAAGCAATATAAATTTATTTTTAGAGCAAAATTCACTTATAATCTTTTCCAAAGATTTCAATCATTACCCGATAATTGATGCAAATTTCGAAGGATTAATTACAAAGCGTTGCCAGTCGCCAATTTCAGCTTTCGATGCCGAAAACATTGCTATAACAGGCTATGGGGTGATTGATGGCTCCGGCGATGCATGGCGTCCAGTAAAAAAGGAAAAATTAACCGAAAAACAATTCAGGAATTTAATAGCAAGTGGCGGGGTTTTAAATGCAGATAAAAAAATATGGTATCCCTCTTCGAGTTCTTTAAAAGGACATGGAATGTGTGTTGATCAGAATGTACCTGTTGGACCTAAGACCGATGCCGAATGGATGGAAATTCGTGATTTTTTACGTCCGGTTATGGTAAATCTGGTACGTAGTAAAAATATTTTGCTCGAAGGTGTTACGTTTCAAAATTCGCCGGCATGGAACATTCACCCTTTTGTTTGCGAAAATGTAATAGTGAACAATATTACGGTTCGCAATCCATGGTATTCGCAAAATGGCGATGGAATAGATATTGAATCGTGCAAAAACACACTCATTGTAAATTCAAATTTCGATGTGGGGGATGATGCCATTTGCATGAAATCGGGAAAAAATGAGGAAGGACGCGCAAGAAACATACCCACTGAAAATGTGATTGTAGACAATTGCATAGTATATCACGGTCATGGCGGTTTTGTGGTTGGCAGCGAAATGTCGGGTGGCATACGCAATATCAAAGTTACCAATTGCGACTTTATCGGTACCGATGTTGGTTTACGCTTTAAAAGCAACCGCGGTAGAGGCGGCGTTGTCGAAAATATTTATATTTCGAATATAAAAATGAAAGATATTCCCACTGATCCACTTCTTTTCGATTTATTTTACGGTGGAAAAGGTCCGCTCGAAACCGATGAGGAAGACGCGAATGGAAATGGGAGCAATGGCATACCGCCTGTTACAGTTGAAACTCCATCGTTCCGGAATATATTTATTGAAAATGTCGTCTCTATAAACTCAAATCGCGCAATGTATTTTAACGGATTGCCTGAAATGAAAGTAGAAAATGTAGTTGTAAAAAACTCGGTGTTTTCAGCAAAAACCGGCGCAGTGATAAATCAGGCTAAAAATGTAGAACTTACCAATCTGGTAATCGACAATATAACCGGAGAAACATTTGCAGTAGAAAATATTGAAAACGGTACATTTAACAACGTAAAAAAACGCAGCGGCTTGCCTGCAAAGATTAAACAAACCGGAAACAACCAAAACATTGCAATAAAATAAAATTCGTATGAATGTATTTTGGCAAAAACGCAAAGCTTACTTACAATTTTAAGTATCTTTGCGTTTTCGCATTTAATTAAACAACGATAAGGAAATGAAAACAAAATTATTTACCGGATTATTCTTCTTCACATGTTTTTACGCGTTTTCGGCGAGTCAGAAATTTACGATGAAGAATCCAACAGACAAATCGCTTGAAAATGTTCCTGTAGTAATAAAAGCATCGCAAGTTAAGAAAATTCCTCTGAATAAACTTTCAGATGTTGCAGTATTTGCCGGCAGTAAACAAATCAGCAGTCAGGTTGACGATTTAAACAAAGATGGCTTAATTGATGAAATAGTCTTCCTTACGGATTTAAAACCCGGCGAAATACGCAAATTTACTCTAAAAACCATCAATAAAAGCATGAGAATACAGTTTCCTGCCGAAGTTTATACTAATTTAATACTGAAACAGGAAGATGGCACGCACAAATATGTAACAGAAATGTCATCGACAAAAAATGATATGTACAACAAAATGCATCATCACGGTGTTGCTTTTGAATCGGCCTTGATGGCTTATCGTATTTATTTCGACAATAAAAGTACCATCGATATTTACGGGAAGAAAAAACCAGGACTGGAAATTGAAGCTACAGGCTGGTATCCTACCGTTGAACAAATAGCAGCAGGATACGGTGATGATATTTTATTGGTTTCGGGCTGGGTTGGCGTTGGTACAGTAAAAGGTTACGATGGTAAGAAAATGCTGCATATCGAAAAGTTTGACAAACGCACGCAACGAATAGTAGCAACGGGAAATCTTCGCACTATTGTTGAAAGTGAGGTTGAAGGATGGCAATACGAAGGAAAAAAAATAAATCTGAATGTTCGTTATACGCTTTATGCCCGCCACCGCGATGCAATCTGCGAAATAACCGCCTCCGAAGACATTCAGCAACTTGCCACAGGCGTTCAGCAAATTGGCAGGGGTGAATTATTTAAAAGCAACATATTGGTCGGTTCGTGGGGAACACATTTTCCGCAACCCGACACTGTGAAATATGCCAAAGAAACGACAGGTTTGGGAGTGTTTATGTCAGAAAAATACAAAGGAAAACAAGCGACCGATGGCGTAAATAACCTGATTGTTTTTCCGGTTAAGAAAGGAGAAACAGTAAAATTCCATTTAACAGCTGCATGGTTAAAAGAAGAAAATACAACAATCACTTCTGCCGAAAAGTTTTTTGCGTATCTGAAAGAATGGAGCAGCTCGCTGAATGAAGTTGAGGTAAAATAAACAGATAAAAAAATCCGACAAGATCTAAGGTTATTTGTTTGAATCTAAAATATTAAAGGCGGAACAACCTGTAAGTTGAACCGCCTTTTCAATTTATCATTAAAAATAATTTTTACATCAACTCAACGCTACGTTTTACAAAGTTTGCCAAAGCTTCACCTTTCAGCATATTGTTTGCAAGCAGCGCAAGATCAATCAACTGACGAACCTGCTTGTTATCTGCCGCAAAATTTCTGTAAACAGCCTTTTTCTTATCTGTAAGTTCATCAATTTGTTTGTCAAGTGCGGTTAATTCCTCTTTTTCCTCAGCGGGAATTTCCTCATCTTTTTTGCCTTTATGACTTTCTTTGAGTTTATCGCGTTTAGCTTTCAATTCACTGTTTTCAGATATTAGCGGAGCAACATCAGCAGTACAAGCTTCCTCTTCAGTTTTCAGCAGTTTGTCAACAAGCGGGTGAGCAGTGTTTACAACCAAGTTGAAACTATCGGGCATTTCACCATAGAAACTCATCATTCCACCCTGCAATGCCGACATTTCCTTCATGCGGCGCATAAACTCGTTTTGAGTAACAAAAACAGGTTGAGCAGTCGATGACAGATTTTCGAAAGTAACAATGAAATTTGCTTTTTCCATTGTCGGAATTTGCGATTCGAAAATCGTTACCAGCGCGTCGCGTTGCTCATCGTTCAGTTCTACCTTTGCAGCATCATCTTTCTGAATAATTTTATCAATCACATCGCTGTCAACACGCACGAAACGGGTTTTGTCGAATTTCTGTTCCAACTGGCTGATTGCATGTACATCCAACTGACCATCCATCAACAATACATCGTAACCTTTTTCTTTAGCGTGTTGTATGTAGCTGTACTGTTCGTCGGTGTTAGTTGAGTATAAATAAATCAAATCGCCGTTTTTGTCTTTCTGATTCGGTTTTACCAAATCCTTATATTCATCGAAAGTAAAATATTTTCCTTCAGTGTTTTTAAGCAGAGCAAACTTTTCGGCGCGTTCGTAAAATTTCTCATCGCTTAGCATGCCGTACTGAATAAAAATTTTCAGATTGTCCCATTTGTTTTCAAATTCAGGACGTTCATTTTTAAATATTTCAGCCAAACGGTCGGCAACTTTCTTGGTAATATGGCTCGATATTTTTTTTACATTACCATCGCTTTGCAAGTAACTGCGCGAAACGTTGAGAGGAATATCAGGAGAGTCGATTACTCCATGAAGCAAAGTGAGATATTCGGGAACAATATTTTCAACGTGATCGGTAACAAAAACCTGATTGCAGTAAAGTTGGATTTTATTGCGTTGAATTTCAATGTTGTTCTTAATTTTCGGGAAATAAAGAATACCTGTCAGGTTGAAAGGATAATCCACATTCAGGTGAATATGGAAAAGCGGTTCTTCGCTCATGGGGAACAAATCGCGATAGAATTTCTGATAATCTTCATCTTTCAGGTCGGCAGGTTTACGTGTCCAAGCAGGATTGGTGTCGTTGATAATGTTATCTTCATCAGTTTCCACCTGTTTGCCATCTTTCCAGTCTTTTTTCTTGCCAAAAGCGATAGGAACAGGCAGAAATTTGCAATACTTTGTGAGAAGTTCCTGAATTTTTGATTCTTCAAGAAAATCTTTGTTGTCATCATCAATATGAAGCACAATATCCGTTCCTCGGTCGGCTTTTATGGTGTCTTCCAAGGTATATTCAGGGTCGCCTTTACAAGACCATTGTTGTGCTACGGCACCATCTTTAAACGATTGAGTGAAAATTTCTACTTTCTTCGAAACCATGAATGAAGAATAGAAGCCAAGTCCAAAATGTCCGATAATTGCCTGAGCATCTTTTTTGTATTTTTCAAGAAATTCTTCAGCGCCCGAAAAGGCTATCTGATTGATATACTTGTCAATTTCCTCGGCAGTCATACCAATTCCATGGTCGGAGATTGTCAATGTCCCTTTTTTCTTATCAACAGAAACGCGAACAGTAAGATCGCCCAATTCTCCTTTAAATTCGCCCACAGAAGCTAAAGTTTTCAGTTTTTGTGTCGCATCAATCGCATTCGACACCAACTCACGAAGAAAAATCTCGTGATCGCTGTATAAAAATTTCTTGATGACGGGGAAAATGTTATCGCTCGTTACCCCAATATTTCCTTTACTCATTGCTTTTTAGGTTTATTTTGATTTAATAATTTGTATATGTTGATAATATTATGTGTTCTGAATCCGGTTGCGCATTAGTCAAAAAAAATGCCAGCAAAGCCAACGTGACATAATGACAGAGATTTTTATATTTCGCGTTCCGCGTTTCGTGTTTCTTAGTTCATTTTTCTGGTAACTTATAAATAGGTTCTTGGTTGCTTGTCTTTATTCTTTACTCTTTGCTCTTTGTTCCAAAAAAGTCTTTTATCTTTGTTCTTTATTCTTTGTTCTAAAAAAAATGAAATCACTTATCATTTTAACAGGTGCCGGCATGAGCGCCGAAAGCGGCGTTTCAACCTTCAGAGATGCCGGCGGCTTATGGGAAAAACACCGTATTGAAGATGTGGCAACTCCCGAAGCTTTTTACAGAAATCCGGAACTGGTTTTACGATTTTATAACGAACGCCGAAAACAATTGCTTACCGTTAAACCAAACGCCGGACATATTGGTTTAGCTGAACTTGAACAATATTTCAATGTTCAAATAATTACTCAAAACGTTGACGATTTACACGAACGAGCAGGAAGTAAATACATTTTGCATTTACACGGAGAACTTATGAAAGCTCGTTCTACAGGACCGGGCGCTAAAGTTTACGACATTTCTCCTGAAAAAATTGAATTAAACCTTGGCGACAAATGCCCGAAAGGTTATCAACTTCGTCCGCATATCGTGTGGTTTGGCGAAGCGGTACCCGAAATTGAAAATGCTATCCGACTTGTTGAAAAAGCTGATATTTTCGTAATTATCGGTACTTCCATGAAGGTTTATCCCGCTGCCGGACTGATAAATTATGTTCACAAAAATGTGCCTGTTTACCTTATCGACCCTAACGAAGTAACCGTGCATGCACCAAATGTAACTGTTATCCGAAAAGGAGCGTCCGAAGGCGTAGAAGAATTGAAAAAGATGATTTTGATTTAGAGTCTTTACTACGACCTCGACACATTCTTTACACCCTTCACCTGCTTGATTTTCTTGATAATACCTTCGAGTTCTTTAGTGTCGTTTACCATTATGGTGAGGTTGCCCTGAAAAAGTCCGGCATTGGAATCCACTGAAATGGATCGCAAACTGATTTTACTTTCTTTAGAAATGAGTGAAGTAATATTGGTAACACTGCCAATATCATCGTGCCCTACAATGTGTAAAGTTATGGGATATTGCGAACCTTCTCCT
>CAYQWD010000025.1:0-14106 GCA_964420955.1 uncultured Paludibacter sp.
ATCAGAAAAAATGCTCGAAATGGTTTGGCAGTTGTATATGTTAAACGAGATTCTTGCGGTGGGTGCTTCAATAAAATTCCTGCTCAACGTCAGTTGGATATCCGATTAAGGAAAAAAGTAATTGTTTGTGAATATTGTGGACGAATACTTGTGGATTCCGATTTAGCTGGTAACGAATGATAATATCACATTAAACTGAATCAATTTTATTGCTCCGGACTTTCATCGCAAAGCTCCGGAGTTTTTTTTGCTTAAAAAAATAGATTATGTTTTACTAATGCTCTACACTTCTATATTTTCGAATATTTGCCTAATGAATTAAGAATATTAAATTCTCAGATAACAATTTTTTCTTCAAAACACAGTTTAACAACAGTTTAACAAGCAATTCTGTATTTTACATAATGAGTAAAATAGCAAATCTACCCTTTATATTATTAATTCCTACATTTTAAACACAAAATTAATAACTGAGTAGTTCATTATTTTAAAAAACTGATTTTTTTTCTGACTGCATCTGTATTATAAAATTTCAACTACTTCGTAACTTTTCATATTTGATAATTTACATCTCTCACCAAATTGTTTTAATAGTATATTGAGAATTACATTTGTAAAATAACACTGTTTTCACAAATATAAATCGCATTTAATACATTCGAATATACAGAAAATACACAAAAATACATATATGATTTTACAAAAAGTTTTATAATTACAGTTGTAATTTATATGAAAAGTCAAATTAATAAATTGAAAAATATATGACACTATATTAGTGATAATCAGATATAAAAATGCCATAATTAAATTAATACTTTATATAATGTATTACAATAGTAAAATAAACGAATAAATCAGCACTAAAATCTATTTAATAAACATATAATCAGTACTTAAAGATATTATATATAAATTATATGTTTATATAGTTCTTTTCTTGATAATCTTCTTTTAAAATATCTATAACTCATATTTATAATGTTTAAATGTAATTTATAAATAAAATGTTTGAATTTACAAATGTGATACAAATGTAAATATATTCACAAATGAAATTTATTTGCAAATGTAAATTATTTCACATATATTTGTAAACATATTAATTCAACTTAAATTACATTTTCAGCTAAACAAATGGATACACGTGAAAAAATTTTAAAAATTATGCAGGCTGAAGAATTAAATGCACTTCAGTTCGCATCGGAAATCGGGATTCAAAGCTCTACCCTTTCGCATATCCTTAACGGACGTAACAAACCGAGTCTTGATGTGGTAAAAAAAATTCTGAATAGATTCAGAACAGTCAATGCAGACTGGCTTATTTTAGACTCAGGTACAATTTATCGTCAGGAAAAGCATTCTCAAGCGCCTTCATTATTCCCTCCCGATGATGATAACGCTTCATTATCTGATGTTTATCCACAGAAAAAGGTACAAAATATTCGAAAAGAAAGTTTTCAGGAAAAAACTGAAATTGCTTATAATACTCCAATAGCTTTTGAAAAGGAAACCAAAACACAGGATTCAACTGTGGTTGAAAAAATATCGGAAAAAAAGGTAAATAAAATAATTGTTTATTATACGGATAATACCTATCAGGAATTTAGCTCATAAAATATTATAATCTTATTTCTGACCTGAAAATTCGGTTTTGTTTTATTAAACCTTAAGTTGTAAATTTGCAGAAAATATGGTTGGCATTAAAATTTATTTTAAATGGTAATCAGAAACTAATTACGCTAATTTATGTCGTATAAAAACATGCTCGATTTGATTGTTGAGGAAAAAATTTTCCTCAATAATCAGCATTTTCTTCTCAAATTATCTTCAAATATTGAATTACCTGAGTTTATTCCTGGTCAGTTTGCCGAAATTAGGATTGACAATTCTGCAAAAGCGTTTTTAAGACGTCCTATTTCTATAAATTTTGTTGACAGGCAATTGAACCAGATTTGGTTTTTAATTCAAATTAAAGGCGAGGGAACACTTCAATTAAGCAATATTCCGATTGGGGATAAACTTAATGTGCTAATTCCTTTGGGAAATTCATTCAGTTTGCCGGAGGTTTCTTCCCCAAAAATACTTCTGATTGGCGGTGGCGTAGGTGCAGCGCCACTGCTTTATTGGAGTTCATATCTGAAATCGAAGGAAATTGATTGTACAATTCTTATTGGAGCACGTTCAAAAGAACATTTATTACAGGTTTGTGAATTTAAACGTTTCGGAAATGTATTAACTTCAACCGAAGATGGAACAGATGGCGAAAAAGGATTGGTTACTGATCACTCTATACTGAAAACTTTAAATTTTGATGCAATTTATACATGTGGACCCACTCCAATGATGAAAGCTGTAGCACATTATGCTGCTGTAAGAAACATTTTCTGCGAAGTATCACTCGAAAACTCAATGGCTTGCGGTTTTGGTGCCTGCCTTTGCTGCGTAACCGATAGCATCGATGGAAATATTTGCGTTTGTACTGAAGGACCTGTTTTTAATATTACAAAGTTAAAATGGTAGATTTAAAAGTAAAACTGAAAAAATTACAACTGAAAAATCCGGTAATGACTGCATCGGGTACTTTCGGCTATGGCACAGAGTATTCCGATTTTATTGATCTATCGCGAATTGGTGGTATAATTGTGAAAGGAACTACTATTCGCGAGCGGCAGGGCAATCCATATCCAAGAATGGCTGAAACACCTTCGGGCATGTTAAATGCTGTGGGACTGCAAAATAAGGGTGTTCACTATTTTGTAAATAACATTTATCCTGTCATAAAAAATTTCGATACAAGTATATTTGTGAATGTATCCGGATCAACTGTAAATGACTACATTGAAACAGCTGAAATACTGAATGATCTCGAAAAAATTCCCGGAATTGAATTAAATATCAGTTGCCCTAACGTAAAAGAAGGCGGAATGGCTTTTGGAACAAGCTGTCTGTCTGCTGCTCAGGTAGTTAAAGCTGTGCGAAGAGTGTATAAAAATGAACTTATGGTGAAGCTTTCGCCAAATGTTACTGATATTACAGAAATAGCAAGAGTGGCAGAAGCTGAAGGAGCAGATTCTTTATCGCTTATTAACACACTGTTAGGAATGGCAGTCGATGCAAAGTTTAGAAAACCGATACTTTCTACCATAACGGGCGGACTTTCGGGTCCTGCAGTTAAACCAATTGCACTACGTATGGTATGGCAAGTAGCAAATACTGTTAAAATTCCAGTAATTGGTATGGGTGGAATAATGAATTCAACCGATGCAATTGAATTTATTCTTGCCGGAGCAAGTGCAATTCAGGTTGGCACTGCAAATTTTATCGATCCTACCGTAACTATTAAAATTCTCGAAGGAATTGAACAATATCTCATTGAGAATAATTTTAAATCTGTTAGTGAAATTACCGGAGCTTTAGAAGTCTGATTTAATTTTAAATTAACCTTTAAAAAATCAGTAATTTGAAAAGAATAATTGCTGTAATATTAATTCTAAGTGTGTTTTCGTTTTCGGTTATCGATTCGGGAACTGCATCACGCAATCATCCATCGTTATATGAAGAACATGATGGAATAATCACTCTTTTGTTTGCAGGCGATATTATGGGGCATTCACCACAGTTTCAGGCTGCTTACGATGCTGCAACCAAATCTTATGATTTTACCATTTGTTTTGAACATGTTAAACCTTATATTGAAAATGCAGATATTGCAATAGCTAATCTTGAAGTAACTTTAGCAGGACCTCCTTACAGTGGTTATCCCAATTTTTCGAGCCCGGATGCTTTGGTCGATGCATTGAAATATGCGGGTTATGATGTATTGCTTACTGGAAATAATCATGTGCTTGATCGTGGAAAAAGGGGATTAGAACGTACACTTAAAGTGCTATTTGATAAGGAAATAAAATTTGCAGGCAGTTATCTTAACCAACATCACCGCGACTCAATTTATCCTTTATTGCTTGAAATTGAAGGAGTTAAAATTGCATTACTCAATTATACTTATGGCACAAACGGTTATAAAACTGTTGCTCCTAATATTGTAAATGTTATTGATACTATCCAAATTAAAAAAGATATAGCCAAAGCAAAGAAACAAAATGCCGATCTGATTGTAATGACTATACATTGGGGACTTGAATATCATACCAAAGCAAGTATTGACCAACAAAAACTGGCAAAATTGTTTGCCAGGGAAGGTGTGCATTTAATTATCGGCTCGCATCCACATGTGGTGCAAAACGCTGAAATTATTGATGTTGACTCAATACGAAAAGTTCCAGTTTTTTATTCGTTGGGCAATTCAATTTCGAACCAGCGAAAAATTGATACTGATGGAGGAATTATGGTAAAAGTTGAAATCGGTGCACATTCTAAAAAAATTTTGCAGACTTCATATATACCAGTTTATGTTCATAAAGGCGATTTAAACAGTAAATTTCAATATCATTTGATACCAACACCCCTTTTTATTTCGGATACAACAGCTAAATTTAAAATAAATAAAGCTGATAGTATTTCTTTAAAATTTTTTAACAAAAATACACGGAGCAGATTATCAAATTTTGAAGTTTATTACAAATATTGAAAATATTTTAAAGTAACTCGGGATAAGTTGGCAAATTTTCTAAAAAAACAAATTTTCCCGCTTCAATGTTAACCTTACAGAAATAATGGTTAAATCCGTTACTGATAAATAAATAAGGCGCATTCAGTACGTAATTATATACAGATGCCTGATCAAATGTTTTTTGTGTGATTTCTACTTCTGGAGCTTTAAATTCAATAATAACTACGGGTTTTGCATTTGTATCAAAAACAACTGCATCGAATCTTTTTAATGTACCGTTTACGCTCAATTTACGTTCTATAGCGATTAATGAAGCAGGATATTGCATTTTATCGGTTAAAAATCTGATAAAATTTTGTCGAACCCACTCTTCAGGTGTTAATACAATCCATTTTTTTCGGAAATAATCGAAAATAAATGTGTTTTTTTCTGCTTTTTTGATTCTGAAATTATACTGAGGCAAATTTAATTGTAACATTTTTCGTACTTTTGTTATAATAAATATTGTACAAAATAATTTTTGTAGTACAACAAGCGAAATTACTATTTTAATTGCATTCTAACATGAAGACCAAAAGAGAAATTGTAGAAAACTGGTTACCCCGATACACAAAACGTCCATTGAAAGAGTTTACTGGTCATATTTTACTGACGAACTTTAGTAATTATGTTGAATTATTTGCTGAATGGAATAATGTACCTGTATTGGGCAGAGACGGTAATATGATTAATGCTTCAGCAAATGGTATAACTATAATTAACTTCGGAATGGGAAGTCCTAATGCTGCCATTATTATGGATATATTGTCGGCAATTGAACCCAGTGCAGTATTATTTTTGGGAAAATGCGGAGGTTTAAGAGATAAAAATAAATTGGGAGATTATATTTTACCCAGCGCGGCAATACGTGGTGAAGGGACTTCTAACGACTATTTTCCGCCTGAAATTCCTGCTTTACCTGCATTTAGTTTACAACGCGCTGTATCTTCGAATATCCGTGACTTTGGTAAAGATTACTGGACAGGAACAGTTTATACAACTAACCGAAGGGTTTGGGAACACGATATGAAATTCAGAGAATATTTACGTACAACCAGAGCAATGGCTATTGATATGGAAACAGCAACGCTTTTCAGTGCAGGTTTTTATAATGGCATTCCAACGGGCGCTTTATTATTGGTTTCTGATATGCCACTTCGGGAAGATGGCGTAAAAACTGCTGAAAGCGATAAAATTGTTACAGCGTCGTTTGTCGAAGAACATATAAAAATTGGCGTTAAAGCTTTATCTTCACTTATACATAATAGCCGTACGATAAAACATTTAAGATTTGAGTAATATTTCGTAATTTTTCTAATCAAGACCATACACGCTGCCTATATTAAATATCAGATTTTTTGATGGCAAAACAAAATCTTTCTTATAATCAGTTAATGAGCGATTTACGTCGGGGTGAATATAATAATTTATATTTGCTTGCCGGCGAAGAGGCTTATTATATTGATATGATAACTGATTTTTTTCAGGAAAATGTACTAGACGAAAGTCAGCGTGAATTTGACATGACGATTGTTTATGGTAAAGATACCGATATGATTAGTATAGTGAATCTTGCCCGTAAATATCCAATGATGTCTCCTTTTCAATTGGTAATAGTAAAAGAGGCTCAACTAATAAAAGATTGGGATAATTTATTATTTTACTTGAAAAATCCGCTGAAATCGACGATATTAGTTTTTGCGTATAAATATGGATTGCCTGATAAAAGAAGAAAATGGTTTTTAGAATTTGAAAATAAGGGAATTTTCTATACTTCGAACAAACTTCGGGATTACGAACTTGGTAAATGGATTGTAGACTATACAAAATCGAAAAATATTGTTGTTGATGAAAAAGCAGTGTTGATGCTTTCTGATTTTTTGGGGACGGATTTAAGCAAAATTGTAAACGAACTTGACAAATTGCTGATAACATTACCCAAAGATCAAAGATGTATAACGCCAGAACACATCGAAAAAAACATTGGAATCAGCAAAGATTTTAATGTTTTTGAACTACAGGCAGCACTTATTAACCGCGATACTTTGAAAGCAAACCGCATTATTAACTATTTCGCAGCAAATAAAAAAAATAATCCAATGGTTGTTGTGCTAACACAGCTTTTCAATTTTTTTTCAAATTTAATGCTGTACCATTATTTGGCTGATAAGAGTGATAATGCTGTAGCTTCAGAACTGAAAGTAAATCCTTATTTTGTAAAAGATTACAGTAGAGCTGCAAAGGTTTTTGGGGCACGTAAAACCATGGATATTATTGGATATATCAGAGAAACCGATGCTCGGGGTAAAGGAATTGATAGTAACGGAGTAGAAGATGGCGAATTAATGAAGGAGCTTATTTACAAAATACTGCATTGAATTTTCAAAGTTATTTCTTTTGCATCAGATACATCGAACAAACGCCAAAAGTAAACTTCCGATATTCAACAGTATCAAAACCACAATTATTCAAAACCTCTATCAGATTTTTCCCACTTGCAAATGCATTCATCGAAGCTGTGAGATAATCATAAGCTTTCTTATCCTTTGAAAGTAGCCTTGACGTTAATTTCACAAATATTTTGGTGTATAATTGATATCCATAGTAAAGCCACTTTTTTTCGGGTTCGTTCATTTCTACAATTAACAAGTGTCCGTTATTTTTTAAAACCCTGTGTATCTGTTCAATACTTTCATCGAGTTTTTCGAAATTTCGGATACCAAAAGCAACGGTAACTGCATCGAATGTTTCGTTAGGATACGTGAGCATTGCCACATCCTGCAATTCGTAGGAAATTTTATTGCTTAATCCGTATTTCTCAGTTTTCTTACGGGCAATATTGAGCATTTTTTCAGAAATATCGACACCTATTACTACATCAGCACCAATAAATTGAACTGCATTCAAACTAAAATCGCCGGTTCCTGCCGCAACATCAAGTATTTTTCTCGGTTTAAAGTTTCCTAATCGTTGTAATGCTTTTTTTCGCCATAGCCGTGCAAATCCCCACGACATTATATCGTTGAATTTGTCGTATTTACCGGAAATAGTATCGAACATACGTGATAGTTGTCCGGTTTTTGATTCGGTCTGATTGTATGGTTTTACACGGGTATATCGCGTAAGGTTTTTATTTTTGCTTGATACTTGCATTCACTACAGATTTTGTAAGCGCATTATAAACAAGCCATATTCCCCAAACAATGAAAGGAATACTTAGTATTTGACCCATATTAAGGAACATTCTGGCTTCAAATTGTTCCTGGTCTAATTTTATAAATTCAAGTAAAAAGCGTGTACCAAAAATTCCGAGTAGAAAAACTCCGTAAATAAGTCCGGTTTTTTTAAATGCATCTTTTTTGTAATAAAGCCAGTAAAGCGCTGCAAAAGTTACCAGACAATAAAGCATTTCGTAAATCTGGGTTGGGTGCATGGGTTGGGTTTCACCGGCACGCACAAAAATAAATCCCCAAGGCATTTCAGTAACACTACCATAAATTTCAGAATTCATCAGGTTTCCGAAACGAATGAGTGCTCCGGTTACAGCAGCACCAATAACCAAACGGTCCAGCACCCATATCATACCTTTTTTGGAAATCTTTTTATCATAAAGGTAAGTTGAAATTAAGATTCCGATAGCGCCACCATGGCTTGCCAAGCCTCCTTTCCAAATAGCAAGTAACTCCCAAGGGTGAGTCAAGTATTTATTGGTATAATTAAAAGTTATTCCCAAAATAGTTATCGGTTCTTCCAGTTGAGTCCATTCATAAAAAAGACAATGACCTAACCGAGCGCCAATTATTGTACCAAGTACAGTATAAATAAACAATTTATCTACCCAATTTTCGGGATGTTTTTCTTTCTGAAAAATTTTCTGCACTATCACAAGACACAGCCATATTCCGAGTGCCCACATCAATCCATACCATCTTACCGAAAGTGATCCTATTGTGAATAATTCGGGATTCACATTCCATGTTATTGCATTAAGTATCATTTTTGCTTTTATTTAAAAAAATAAAAATTAAGAAGTTTGGAAAAATAAAAAAAAATCTGTAGGAAAATTATCAAATTTTAAATACCGTGGCAGTTTTTATATTTCTTGCCGCTTCCACAAGGACAAGGATCGTTTCTTCCCACTTTTTTCTCTACTCTTATGGGTTCGGTGCGTTGTACTTCACGGGTATCCTGTTTGGTTGGATCCTGTTGGTTTCCTGCCGAAGATCTTACAGTCTCGTCTTTTTGAGTGCGCAACCTGCTTAAGTCCATACGTTGTGCCGGACGTGCTTCGCGTAGTTGTTCCGGTTCGCGTACAGGAATTTGTCCGCGCATAAGTATGGAGAGTACTTTGCGGTTCATTGACTCAACCATTTCCTTAAATAAACCGAACGATTCGAGTTTGTAGATAAGCAGCGGGTCTTTTTGTTCGTAGCTTGCATTCTGAACCGAGTTGCGAAGTTCATCCAACTGACGTAGATGTTCCTTCCATTCGTCATCAATCACATACAAAAGTGTTTGTTTTTCAAACGATTTTATTACTTCACGCGCCTGTGTATTATATGCTGTTTCCAAATGCGTTGAAACGTTGAAAACTCTTTTTCCATCGGTTACCGGAACAAGGATATTTTCATATTGATTACCTTGTTTCTCGAAAACCTGCTTAATTACAGGATATGCTACTGAAGCTAATTTATCGGTTTTACGTTTAAATGCAGCAATTGCAGCATCGGCAACTATGTGAGATAGTTCATTGTTGCGCGAAGACACAAATTTATCTTCGGCAAAAGGAGCTTCCATTGCAAATATTTTCAGCAATTCTTCGTTTAACAGATCGTAATCACTGTTGTTTTTTGCATTTTCAACAATATTTTCAGCAACATCATGTATCATATTAATAATATGAACTCCGATTCGTTCACCCATCAGCGCATGACGACGTTTACTGTAAACCACTTCGCGTTGCGAATTCATCACATCATCATATTCGAGCAAACGTTTACGAATACCAAAGTTATTTTCTTCCACTTTTTTCTGTGCACGTTCTATTGATTTTGAAATCATTGAATGTTCAATCATTTCACCTTCTTTAAAACCAAGTCGGTCCATAATGCCGGAGATACGTTCAGAACCAAATATACGCATTAAATCGTCTTCGAGCGAAACATAAAATACAGATGAACCCGGGTCACCCTGACGACCGGCACGACCACGCAACTGGCGGTCAACACGGCGGCTTTCGTGTCTTTCAGTACCAACAATTGCCAAACCACCGGCAGCTTTCACTTCGGGCGTTAGCTTAATGTCGGTACCACGACCGGCCATATTGGTTGCAATAGTTACGGTACCAGTTCGACCAGCTTCGGCTACAATATCCGCTTCGCGTTGATGTAATTTGGCATTCAACACGTTATGCTTTATTTTTTTGCCGGTTAACATACGGCTGAGCAATTCCGAAATTTCAACAGAGGTAGTACCAACCAAAACAGGTCGTCCGGCTTCAACCAAGCTTACAATTTCATCGATTACAGCCAAATATTTTTCGCGTTTGGTTTTGTAAACGCGGTCTTCCATATCGTTTCGGGCAATTGGGCGGTTTGTTGGAATAACAACAACATCTAATTTATAAATGTCCCAAAGTTCACCGGCTTCTGTTTCGGCTGTACCCGTCATACCTGCAAGCTTGTGATACATGCGGAAGTAATTCTGTAAAGTTATAGTTGCAAAAGTCTGTGTGGCAGCTTCAACGGTTACACGTTCTTTAGCTTCTATTGCCTGATGCAATCCATCGGAATAACGACGACCTTCCATGATACGGCCGGTTTGTTCATCAACGATTTTCACTTTATTTTCAATTACCACATATTCCACATCTTTTTCGAATAATGTGTATGCTTTCAGAAATTGATTGATTGTGTGAACGCGTTCAGATTTAACGGCATAATTTTGGTTAATTTCGTCTTTGCGATTTTGACGTTCGTCAGGTGTAAGACTTTTTTCCTTTTCCAATTCCGCAATTTCGCTTCCTACATCCGGTAAAACAAAGAAATTTGAATCTTCGCTGCTGTCAGTTATAAGGTCAATTCCTTTGTCGGTTAGTTCGATTGAGCGATTTTTTTCATCGATTACAAAATATAACGGATCGGTGGCAATGTGCATATTGCGATTGTTTTCCGCCATGTAAAACTCTTCAGTTTTAAGCAATTGCGCTTTAATACCTTGTTCGCTAAGGTATTTAATAAGCGGTTTGTTGCCCGGTAAGCCTTTGTACGAACGGAAAAGCGCCAAAGCGCCTTCTTCTTGCTGTTTTTTATCTTCCGATTTCATCAGATTGCGAGCATCGGCAAGATATTTTGTTACAAGATTTCGCTGGGCGCTGACAAGTCTTTCAACTTTCGGTCGCAAATCTTCGAAAAGCTGGTCGTCGCCTTTCGGCACCGGACCTGAAATAATCAGCGGAGTACGGGCATCGTCAATAAGTACCGAGTCAACCTCATCCACGATAGCATAATTGTGTTTGCGCTGTACTAAATCGTTGGGACTGATTGCCATATTATCGCGCAGATAATCGAAACCGAATTCGTTGTTTGTACCAAAAGTAATATCAGCTTCGTAGGCTTTACGGCGAGCATCGGAGTTGGGTTGATGTTTATCGATACAATCTACGCTCAAGCCGTGGAACATATAAAGCGGTCCCATCCATTCAGAGTCACGTTTCGAAAGGTAATCGTTTACAGTTACGACATGTACTCCGTTATGAGTTAAAGCGTTAAGAAAAACAGGTAAAGTAGCAACCAGGGTTTTACCTTCGCCGGTAGCCATTTCCGAAATTTTTCCCTTATGTAAAACCACACCACCAAAAAGCTGAACATCGTAATGCACCATATCCCATTTAATGAGATTACCGCCGGCAACCCACTCGTTTTTGTAATAAGCTTTATCATCTTTTATGCTAACAAAATCGTGAACAGCTGCAAGGTCGCGATCAAAATCGGTAGCAGTAACTACTACTTCACTATTGTCGTTGAATCGCCGAGCTGTATCTCTCATAATGGCAAATGCTTCAGGCAGTATTTCATCGAGCACTTTATCATACTTCTCGGTAATTTCTTTCTCGAGTTTATCAATTTCGGAGTATATTTTTTCCCGTTTATCAATTTCGGTCTCTTCTATTGTGTTTTTCAGTTCGTGTATACGCTTTTTTTCTTCAGCCACATTCTCTTGCAATCTAATCTTCAAATTAACAGTACGTGATCGTAAATCATCGTTACTTATAGTTTTAATTTCCTCATACACTTTGATAATTTTCTGTACATAAGGTTCAATTTCACGCAAATCGCGTTGTGCTTTGTTTCCGAAAAATTTTTTCAGAATATCGTTAAATCCCATTATTTATATTTTTGTATAATTTATTTTATTTTGATGAAAAGATATGACTATTTGTCAGGTAAATTGATAATTAATATTTTAAATTAAACTGTTTCAAATTTTGACTTACAAAGATAGTACATTTTAACTGAAATGTGGAATATGAATAGCTTAATTTAATGTATTTGTACAGTTACAAAAGATGTTCCGAAATAGCATTAATTATTACTTTCAACCGTCAGACCGCATGAAGCGGTCGTACGGAATTGAATAGCGTCTGACCGATTTCCGGTCTGATGCGTAAATAAATGGTTTACTGCTGATTTCAACCGTCAGACCGCATAAAGCGGTCGTACGGGAATTCCGCTCATATAATTTGGCACATTAACTCTAAATACATGAAATTCTTACTTTATAAACCTCAGTATTGCCGTTTTTCCCGAATTATCGAGTAAAAAAACAATATAAACGCCATTCGCAAGGTTTTCGATGGAGAAATTAGGCTTTGCAGTTGATATAGCCTGTTCTCCATTCAAGTTGAAAACTTTCAGTTGATTAACATCGTTACAGTTTATTTCCATGCGGTTATGCAAGCGTTTTAAAACATAATTGTGTTTTGCAGGTATTTCTGTTCCCGTTATAATTTTTCAACTCCGGCATAATTCATTACTGTGTTTTTTACATCGGTTGCATTTGTTAAAACATGGTTGTAGTTGTACGGAAGCGAAAAACTTTCACACGTAGAAATAACCGGTGCTTTTGAATTTACAAACACATTATCAGACATAACAGCATATCCGGGAAGTAAGCTGCCAGTACCATAAACTGAATTGGAACTAACATTTTCAAAATAATTTTTTTCAACCAACAGACAGGCTTCCATGCGCGAATTGATAGCTGAAGTGCATTTGTAGTAATAATTATTGAAAACATGTCCTTTTCCAAATCGGTAAAATGGCAAACGACTTTTCAGATTGTAGAAGTAATTGTGATGAAAAGTTATTCTCCGGTCAAAATTATCTGTATCAGACGAACCTACCAGATGCGATTTATGATGATTGTGCATGTAATTCCAAGAAATAGTAACATTGTAACTTGTTCCGGTTATATCAATCAGTCCATCGTATAAATCAATATTTGTCTGTATGGCTGGATCTTCGCTGAAAAATTCGCAGTGGTCAATCCATACATTATAACAATTTCCTGTAAGTCTGATGCAATCTCCACCATTTGTAAGAATTTGCGGACGACCTTCATCGCCGGTTGAGCTGTAAACATTGGGTTTATCGGTTCGGGTTGTTACTCCGGTCATCGAAAACCGGATATTGCGAATAATAATGTTGTTATTGCCATTAATGGTAAAACCTACACCAAACATGAATGCAGAAGTTCCAACGCCAATAATACTTTTATTGCTTCTTATTCTGATTGAACCTCCATCAGCGCCATTATCTATTGTTCCGTTTACATAAATGGTGTAAGGAGAAGAGTTTTCGGCAAAAATTTTCAGTTCGTTATAATTTGAAACATACACAACGGGTCCACTGCTTCCGCCGGTGGTTTCATTTGCATAGCCAATAAGCGAAAAATCCGGTGTTTGAGCTTCAATAGGAACCTTAATCATCAATAGAAGAACAACTATTGACAAAAAAAGGAATGAAAATCTTTTTTTTTCGATATCAGCAATAAACATTAAACATTATTTCAATTAAGAATTTATGGCACATAGTATCAAATAGAAATATAATTTAAAAGAATTTCGACCAAATAGCTTTGCTGCTAAAGCATAAATATTTAGCTTCAAATTAATTCTACTTTGACAGATTTAACTGCAAATAGAATATTTTATAAACGAAAGTAATTTCAATTTATAAATCATGATGATTTTGTGTCTTTTGTGTGTTCTTTGTGAAACTTTGTGTTACAGTTATTACACAAAGTTGCACAAAAAGGACAAAGTTACACAAAGAAAAAAATAGTACTTAAAAACGTAAAACGATCTGTCAAAGTAGAATTAATTTGAAGCAGCTATGTGTACTTATATAAGTAGAAGTTCAAAAATTAGTTTATAGTATTACTCCGTAGGAGTTATCTTTGCGTAACCCCCAAATTAATTTGGGGGATGATTA
>CAYQWD010000026.1:0-7891 GCA_964420955.1 uncultured Paludibacter sp.
AGTTCTGAATGCCGATAATATGTTTAATTATCCCGATTTCAGGGCTCACGAAAGGGCTTTTCAGCTTATAGCACAGGTTAGTGGCAGATGCGGACGTAAAAATAAACGTGGTTTGGTGGTGCTCCAGACTTCATCGCCTGAACATCCGGTGGTTCAGCAGGTTTTGCAGCACGATTATAAACTGATGTTCGATACGCAATATTTGCAGCGTCAGCAATTTCACTATCCTCCTTTCATTCGCATTATCGAAATTACACTCAAGCATAAAGATATTCAAACTTTAAAAAGTGCGGCTGCAGAACTTTCTTCGCGTATGAGAAGAATGTTTGGAGCGAGGGTACTTGGACCTGTTGAACCTCCGGTGGCGCGAATTCAGAACCTTTATTTAAGGCAGATTATTTTGAAGATAGAGAATGCGGCATCAACTGTAAAAGCGAAAGATTTTCTGCAGGAAATACTACATCAGTTACAGTCTGAAACACCATTCCGAAAGGTAGTTATCGGCATTGATGTTGATCCGCTGTGAAAATAAAAAAACGCACTCAATTATTGAACGTGCGTTTTTTAAAAAAACTTCCAAACCAATTATCATTCTTGTCCTTTAAGCACTTTCACTTTGAAATTTGCATTTACTTTTATTGTAACTTTAAATGTAACCGGTGTACTGTTAACTATCCCGGAAATAACATATTCCAGTTCCTTGTTTGTAAGCAGCGAGTTGGCTATGGCTTTAAATTCTTCATCTGTAAAATTTGTGTTGAAATCTTCACCGAAAGTAATATTTGTGTATTCTTTGTAGATATTTAAAGGATTAATAGTTAGTTTGACCGATTGAACCGTGCCCGAACTAATTCCCGTAAGCTTAATGTAAATACTGTTCAGAGTTATGCCTTTAATATTGTCGAGATATTCTTCCAGTTCTTCAACCTGGCTTATTTGAACTTTACCAGAATTTGAGAAAGGCACTGCTGCAGCAGGAGCTCCTTGAGCAACCATAGCAGGTGTGTTTACTGTAATATCAATATCGTCGGTCATTTCTACATTTTTAATTGTAAAGGTTAGCAAATCTCCAAAAGCATCGCAACCAACCAAAAATACTACGAATAATGGTAGTAAACTTAATTTTTTTATTGTTTTCATGTGAAGTGATTTTGTTTAAAGTTATTATCAGCGAACAAATTTATTTAAAATGAAACTATTTCTGAAAATTATACTTTTTTTTTGAAATTTTAGCTGAGTGCGCAAATATAACGCATTTTAATGAAAATTGTTGTAATTTAGTAAAACTATAAGCTGAATTTTTACAACTCTCAATTTTAATAACAAATACTGTATAAATTAGTTCAATGTTATTTTTTGTTCTTTCATAATGTATTATAATTTTTTTTCGTCAGATTTGTGCATTTAGCGAAGAATTTTAAAAACAATAGTTCGTTATAAAAAATATTATTGTGAACCCAAAGATGCGAAAGTGCAAAGACCCCAAAGGAAAACTTAAAAAGTTTTCCTCTTAGCGTCCTTTATTTAAGAATCAAGCTGTTAGCATATTGTGAAAATTGAAAACTTTGCTTTCTTCGCGTTGAGTAATTAAATTAATCTTTTTTAGAATAATAATTTCAATACACAACAGCTTGATTTAATACACATTGAGTTGTTTTATAACCACCCATTGAAAAAAGAGATACTGTTTTTTCCCGTGTATTTGATTCACATGGATTTAAAATTCTGTTTGCCGGTTATTTCCCGAAAGTAAAAACCGAAATGCCGGCATGAAAATTAATTCCGGGCTGCATCAGTCCTCCAAAATCAGCATATTGAGTATTGGTGAAATTACGCACATCGGCAAAAAATTCCATTTTTTTTAATTTCCACATAAGTCTGAAATCGGCTACAAATGCAGGTTGATAACTCTGAGGAGCGCTTCCCTGTGCAAGAATATATTCACCAGCCCTATCGTAAAAACCTCCCTGCCAGTTTGCTTTCAGGTTTTTATAAACAGTGTGTTGGAATGAGACATTCACTTTATGACGTAAATAATCGAGCACATATTTCGAAATAAATGGAGTATTTGGTTTTGTCATATTCATTATTGAATACGATAAAGAAATTTTGTCAATAAAAATATTTCTGAAATTATATGATGCCGATAACTCACCGCCAAGTGCATTCACCTTACTTAAGTTGCTACTTATCCATACAGTTGAATCAGGGTATTTTATCCAGTCGATAAGATTTGTGCCCGAACGGTAAAATCCTGAAATATTAAAATTTAAGTTTTTGTGATTTATTTTCAAACCTGATTCGTATGTAGTGGCATATTCTGGTTTCAAAGCAGGGTTTGAACGCTGTGAAACGCTCTTGTAGTATAAATCGGTAAAAGTTGGCAGCCTGAATGCACGGTTGCCCGAAATATATATTTTTACATTATCGCTTATATTATACCCGATATTTAAAGCGCCCGACCAATTCATCCCAAACCTTTCAGTATGTGCAAGCACTGCTCCTCCTGCAATATCCCAATTGTCAATTTTTTGTTCTATTCCACCGAATATTGTAGCAATTAGTCTGTTGTCGTACTTGGTATAATAAGCATTTTCTTCGAACAAAGCTTTAACATTTACACCTGAATTTTGCCCTAAAACGTTGCTTAAAATATTTTCGTTTCTTATTTCGGCACCAGCGGTTAATTTTCCATATCCCAACTGAGTATTAATATTCAATTTTATTCCGCTTGTATTAGTCAAATGATAATTATGACCGGAGTACCAAGCAGGCGTTTTTTCGGGATATCGAAACAATTCAAACTTATCCGTATGTCCTCTGTAATATGCATGAGTTTGGAATTGCATATTATCTTTTTTATAATTCCAGTTAAGCGCTCCGTACAATGTTCGGGTGTTATCGTACTGGTCGGGGAATCTGAGGGAGTAAAATCCGTGAGCGCCATAGTTTTTTTGCTGATATGCCAATTGCAAATCAAATTTGCCAGCATTGCTTGTTCTGAAAACGGTTTGTAAATATGCATCTTTCATGCTATAGTCCGTGTTTGGCTTATAACCATCGCTTGAATTGTTTGTGGCCGAAAGCGAAGTTTCAATTCTCCGTCCTTTAATAAATGCCGATATGTTTTGAGAAAAAGTGTTATAACTACCGCCGCTAAGTTTAACACTTACATTATTTTCGGAGTTTTGGTTTGTTACAATATTTACAGCTCCGCTAAATGGATTTATTCCCATGAGCAAAGCCTGTGCGCCTTGTATTATTTCTATTCGTTCAATATTCGAAATATCCACCGGCAGGTCGAGGTTATAGTGTCCGGTTTGTGGATCGGTAATATTTATGCCGTTTAGCAAAACAATGACCTGATCAAAAGTGCCACCCCGAAGGCTGATATCTGCTTGTGTGCCATTAAACCCGCGTGAGCGAATGTCGACACCTGCAAGTTGATCGAGCAAACCGTCAATTGCTGCAACCGGAATAAGTTTAATTTCATCTTTTGTAATTTGATGAACCATTTTTTCGCGTGCAACTGCGATCAAATTTCTTCGGGCTGTGATGTCGACTTCGGTTAAATTAACTTTTAATGAATCTGTGAAGGCACTGTTTGCTTGAATACTTAAAAGCAAAATAAAAATAAATAAAGTAAGAAATGTATTACGCATAATTTTTATATTAAAAAAGGTTGATGTGGGATGTTACCCAGCATCAACCTTTGGTTATGATTTATAAATTGAAATAGCAAAATCGGGATTTTGCAATGTTATTAAAGCAGTTTCAGTAAAAAATAAACTCTGATTATTTATTAATAATGCAAGCAAAGTTTCTTCAAGAGCGTCATTATCCTTGTTAAAAGTGAATGAAACTTCAGTGTAATTTTCTGAAGCAGAATTTTCCTGTTTTTTCAATAAACAATCGGCAATTGAAGCTTTCAACCTGCCAATAGTTACACAGGAAGAAATGCTTGCAAAAACAGCATAATTTACCCTGCTCCAGCGTTTGAAACGCAAGTTTTTGGCAAATTTCTTTATGTTGTTTTGATTAAATTGCATTGTATTTATTAAAAAGTATTACTGTATTTATCAATAAGACTTTTGTGTAAATTCGTTAATTATTTTTTTTCATCTTCATCAGCACGTAATCCCTTTTTGCGTTTACGCATAAAGAACTCATAGCTGATTGGAGATGCTACAAATACTGAGGAATATGTACCGATAGCTATACCAAATAACATTGCGAAAATAAATCCGCGTATGGTTTCACCTCCGAAAGAGAAAATAGCAAGCAAAACTACTAATGTACTCATTGCAGTACTGAATGTACGGCTAAGTGTAGCATTAATAGCATCATTCATTACAGAAAGTCTGTCGCGTTTTGGGTAAAGTCCTACATTCTCACGTATACGGTCAAAGATAATTACAGTATCATTAACAGAGTAACCTACAACTGTCAATATTGCTGCAATAAATGATTGGTCTATTTCCATCGAGAAAGGCATAATATTGTACAGAAGCGAGAATGTTCCAATAGTAATAAGCGCATCGTGTGTTAATGCAGCTGTAGCACCTACTGCATATCCGAGTTCGCGGAATCGAACAAAAATATACAAACCTATTGCAATAAGAGCAAATATTACAGCCCATACAGCTGCTGTTTTAATATCATCGGCAATTGTAGGTCCTACTTTACGCGAGGTTTTGATATAATCTTCAACAAATTGATCTTTGGTTACAGATTTGTTAAGCAAAGGACTTAAATCTCTGTAAAGAATTCCTTCAATTTCGTCATCGAGTGTTTCAGAGGTTTCGTTAATTTTGTATTTGGTAGAAATACGCACCTGATTTTCATTGCCGATAGTAATAACTTGAACTGCATCGCCCCCGAATGAATTTTGAAGTAATGAACGTACTTTTTCGGTTTTTACCGGCTCATCAAAACGAACAACATAGAATCGTCCTCCACTGAAGTCAACACCCAAGTTCAAACCTCTTGTAGTAAATGATATCAAAGAGATAACGATTAATGTTCCTGATAAAAAGTAGGCAATTCTGCGTTTGCCTATAAAGTCGAATTTGATATTCTGGAGGAAATTTTTAGTCAATGGAGTGGTAAAGCTCAGTTCTTTTGCATTTTCACGTTTAGCATACATCGAAAGCATTAAACGGGTAAGAAACACAGCTGTAATGAAAGATGTGATGATACCAATAATCAGCGTGTTGGCAAAACCTTTGATAGGACCGGTACCGAAAATCGAAAGTACAATACCGGTGATAAGCGTAGTTACCTGACCATCCACAATTGCCGAAATTGCATTTTTATATCCATCGGTTATTGCACGCTTCATGGATTTTCCGGCACGCATTTCTTCACGAATACGTTCATAAATAATAACGTTGCCATCGACAGCCATACCAAGCGTAAGCACAATACCGGCGATACCAGGAAGTGTAAGCACAGCAGAGAAAGAAGCAAGAATGCCAATGAGGAAAAATACGTTTGCAAACAAGGCAGCATCGGCAATAAGCCCTGGTACTTTGCCATAGTAAAATACCATATAAATCAGCACAAGAATAAATGCTATTATAAAGGAAAGCAAACCGCTGCTAATAGCTTCCTGACCAAGCGATGGTCCAACAATATTTTCTTCGACGATACGTGCAGGAGCTGGCATTTTACCTGATTTCAAGGTGTTTGCAAGGTCTTTCGCTTCATCTACTGTAAAATTACCAGTAATTTGTGAATTTCCGCCTGTAATTTCAGTGTTAACGCGTGGGAAAGAATAAATATAACCATCGAGTGCAATGGCTATGCATTTACCTATATTATCTTTAGTCATGCGTGCCCAAACTTTAGCACCTTCAGCATTCATACTCATCGAAACATTGGCATAAGCTGACATTTGGCTGAAGTCGGCACGTGCATCTGTTATTACATCTCCCGATAGAGGTGCGCGTCCATCGCGGTTGGCGATTTTTATCGCCATAAGTTGAAATACTTCTCCTTTTTCATCGATAGCTTTAACACTCCATCTTAATCCAAGATCGCGAGGAAGCGCTTCTTTTACCTGTTTCATGGCGAAGTAGTTGTTGATTTTTGCAGTGTCGCGGCTTAGAGCCATCCCTACAACTGGACCTGGGGAGACTTGCCCGCCCTGCATGTTGAGTTGCAACACTGCAAACAATGGATTTTCCTTGCGGTTTTTCTCCAACATTTTTAGCGAATCCAAAGCAGATTCCTGTTTTTTGCCCAATTGCGCTTTAAGACTGTCAACTGCGCTTACAGGTTCATTTGTAATTGCAGCATCCGGCTTAACTGATTGCGTTGAGTCTGTTGATACAACTTCGGCTTTACCAGCATTCATTGCACCAAGCAGTCGGTTGGCTTCAGCAAGATTGTTTACAATTTCGCTTAATTCATAAGTTTCCCAGAATTCGAGATTTGCCGAACCTTGCAGGAGTTTTCTTACACGCTCAGGCTCTTTTACGCCAGGAAGTTCAATTAATATACGACCTGTATTGTTGTTGTCGCGCTGAATATTCGGCTGTACAACGCCAAAGCGGTCGATACGTGTACGCAAAACGTTGAATGAGTTGTTTATTGCTCCTTTTATTTCTTCGTCAAGCACTTTTATTACGTCATCGTCTGTCGTCGAGAGTGAAATTCTGTCTTTCAAATCGAAAGTGCTGAAAATCGGAGCCAGTTTTGCTCCCGGATTCAACTCGCGATATGCCTGAATGAATAAATCGAGGTATTGAACCTGACTGTTGGTTTTCTGACGTTCAGAGGCAAGTTTTAGAGCATCGTTAAATTTTGTATCAATACTGTAATCGGCAAGTGAACGAATAATATCAACTACTGAAACTTCGAGGGTAACGTTCATACCGCCTTTCAAGTCGAGACCGAGGTTGATTTCCTTTTCACGGCATTCTTTTAGAGTATAGCCCAGCCAAACTTTTTCGTTTGCCACAGAGTCGAGATAATTGTACTCTTTCATTTTGTCCCCTGCTGCATATTCTTTAGCTTTATTGTTATAAACGCTTGTTACAACAGTAAAGGACAGATAAAACACACACACAATGGTGAGTGCTACTGCAAAAATTCTGATTAGTCCTTTGTTTTGCATGGAAGAAATTATTTAATAAGAATTATAATTTGATTTTTTTAGTTATTCAATTTTTTTTTGCGAAATAGGGTGCAAAGATAGTATTTTTTTTTATTACAATAGCCACTATTATAAACCGTAATCACAAATAAATACAGCAGTTATAATAAAATATAGACTGAATTTTATTGATTCTATAAATTATTTGAATATATCGCCACAAATTTGTATGATGTGTGCATCCAAATCTTTTCAATGTTGAAAACGTTTCAAAATTTATTTTGTCAGATAGATCAATGCACAGACTTTTCAATACTGAAGATTCGGAAGCGTTTCTTATGAATGTAGGGTGTGGTATTAAGATTAAAGGACAGTAGTTAATGCAGGGGCGAATTAACAAGGAACATTCGTCATGAAAGTCTTCGGGGACGTGAAGTTGCCGGCTATTGCAAATCTGAAAGTAGATTTGGCAAACCGAAGTTATGACCAGCAGAAACAAGATGTAAAGTCCACTTGAATAACTAACGAGCCTTAGATTAAAAAATCCAAAACTCAGCGTACAGTCAGTTTAAACAGATGGTTTCACAAAAAACTTCTATGTTACAGGATCAAGTAATGCAAAAGAACATTAAAACAACAAAAGTTTTTTGAGATAAAGAGAAATTGAAACAGGGCAAAGTTGGATATTAACACTGTTCGGCAAATGTCTTTGGTACAAATCGGGTTGTACGCAAATGCGCCAAGCCCTTAACGTTAATTTTTTGAAATATATAATTTCACAATGACACGTAA
>CAYQWD010000026.1:7901-14071 GCA_964420955.1 uncultured Paludibacter sp.
TTTGCGATAGCTTGCAAGGTTGTTTTAAGGGTAGTGAAGTTCTCCTAATTTTTCGATTCATTACTGCTTTTGAAAAATCAATGGGCTTCGAGCCAATTTGTACCAATGCCACATTCTGCTATTAGCGGCACATTAAGTTTTATTGCATTTTCCATTTCAAAAACTACAAGCTTTTTTGTTATGTCAACTTCGTGAATGGGAACTATAAAGTTTAATTCATCGTGTACTTGCATTGTCATTTTAGCATTTAGCTGTTCTTTTTCGAGTCGTTGCTGAATTTTCACCATTGCAATTTTTATAATATCGGCTGCCGAACCTTGAATTGGCGCATTAATTGCATTTCGTTCAGCGTAACCGCGTACAACACTGTTCTGAGAATTAATATCTGCCAAAAATCTTTTGCGTCCCAAAATAGTTTCGACATAACCCTTTTCGCGAGCAGAAGCAATAGCATTGTCCATATATTTTTTTACATCAGGATAAGTTGCAAAATAATCATCAATCAATGTTTTTGCTTCGGTGCGGGAAATTCCAAGTCTATCGGCCAGTCCGAAAGCTGAAATGCCATAAATAATTCCAAAGTTAGCCGTTTTTGCTTTGCGTCTTAAATCAGATGTTACTTCTGAAAACGGAATATTATAAATCTTTGCAGCAGTAGCTGTATGTATATCGTGTCCTCCAATAAAAGCATCAAGCATATTTTTATCGTTACTTAGGTGTGCCATTATTCTAAGTTCAATTTGTGAATAGTCAGCGCTAAGGAAAACAAAATTATCATCCGGAATAAATGCTTTACGTATTTCTTTGCCCTGCGCATCGCGAATTGGTATATTCTGAAGATTCGGATTTGTGGAACTTAATCTGCCGGTTGAAGTAACTGTCTGGTTAAATGAAGTGTGTATTTTACCCGTTTTAGGATTTACAAGCTGTGGAAGTGCATCGATATACGTGCTCAGTAACTTTTTCAAACCCCGATAATCAAGAATTTTTCCGATAATCGAATGTTTTGATTTGATTTTTTCAAGCACTTCTTCGGTAGTTGAATACTGTCCGGTTTTGGTTTTTTTTGCTTTATCATCCAATTTAAGCCTTTCGAAAAGTACTTCGCCAACCTGCGCCGGCGATGAAACATTAAAATTGACCCCTGCCATTTCCTGAATTTCTGTTTCGAGTGCCATCATATCAGCAGTGAGAATTTCGGAACTTGATTTCAGCGCTTCAGTATCGATTCGAACACCTTCGAGCTCCATTTTCGCAAGTACTTTTACGAGTGGCATTTCTACCTCTTCGAATAATTTTGAAAGTCCGCCGGCTTCAAGTTCTTTTTCCAGAATTTGTTTCAGCCGGAATGTTACATCAGCATCCTCGGCTGCATAGTTACACAACAAATCGGGGTCGGCAAAACGGATATCAATCTGGTTTTTGCCTTTTTCGCCCACAACTTCCTCGAAATGAATGGTGCGGTAATTCAGGTAAATCTCAGCCAGATAATCCATGCCATGTCGCAATTCGGGCTGCAAAAGGTAATGCGCAATCATTGTATCGAACATTTTTCCTTTCAGTTCGATGCCATACATAAAAAGCATAAGCATATCGAATTTCATATTCTGCCCGATTTTCTCAATTTGAGGCATTTGAAAAAATGCTTTAAACTCGCGCATTACGTTCATGGCTTCAGCACGTTCCGAAGGAAGTGTTACATAATAAGCTTCTCCTTCTTTGTAACAAAAAGATAAGCCAACCAAATCTGCTTTAAAAACATCGACTCCGGTAGTTTCAGTATCAAAGCAAACCGATTTTTGCATAAACAATTTTGAAATCAAATCAGCCCGCTTCACACGATTATCAACAAGAATATATTTATGCGGAATATCTTTCAGCGACGATAATCCATTGGTTTGTATATTCTCTTCAACATTAATTTCAGGCTTTTGTGGCTGAGGTTCGGGGTTTTTGTTTGCTTGTTTTGGAGGCTCCTCAACTTCATCAAATAATGATGTTTGCATTGGTTGTGATTTTGGTTTGGCAAACCCAATCCGGCTTATCTGCTGTTCATCGGGAGGAAGTGAAGAGAACACTTTTCCGAACTTGTTTTGCGACATGGTACGGAATTCCAATTCATCGAAAAGCGCTTTCAGTTCTGTTTCGTTGACAGGTTTCGACACATAATTTTGTACAATAAACTCTGCCGGAACATCGGTTTTAATTGTTGCCAGATAACGTGAAAAAAGAATTTGTTCTTTATTTTCTACAACTTTGGTTTTCTGTGCGCCTTTAAGTTGATGGGTATTTGCCAACAAATTATCGATACTTCCAAATTCTTTCAGAAGTTTGGCAGCAGTTTTTTCACCCACGCCCGGACAGCCCGGAATGTTATCAGAAGCATCTCCCATTAACCCCAGCAAATCTATAACTTTGGTGTGATCATCTAAATCGAATTTCTCACAAACCTCGTTTGTACCCATAATTTCATATCCGCCATTATGACGCGGACGGTACATCTTGATATTTTCGCTCACCAATTGTCCGAAATCTTTATCAGGCGTAAGCATGTAAACCAAAAAACCTTCTTTTTCGGCCGTTTTAGCCACAGTGCCTATTACATCATCGGCTTCGTAACCCGGCACTTCAAGAATAGGGATGTTGTAAGCTGTGATAATTTTCTTTATATAAGGCACTGCCAGCTTAATATCTTCAGGCGTTGATTCGCGTTGGGCTTTGTACTGCTCATATTCCTCGTGTCGGAAAGTTTTACCCGCAGGATCGAACGCAACTGCAATGTGTGTCGGGTTTTCGCGTTTCATTACATCGTCAAGCGTATTTACAAAACCATAAATTGCCGAAGTGTTTAACCCTTTGGAATTTACACGCGGATTGCGGATAAATGCATAGTACGCTCTGTAAATCATAGCGTAAGCATCAATTAGCAAAAGTTTTTTCATTGTGTTCGGGATTTATATTTGTATTTTTGACAAACAAAGATAATTTTTTATTACGACACTTGATCAAATACAACGAAATTCAATAAGAGAATGCAGCATTTTGAATATTGATAGCATCAATTACTTTTAAAGTGGATTTTTATAAAAGAAAAAAACTATTTTTGCAAAAAAATGCTTAATTATGAAGACAACAAAATTAATTCTTTCCCTGATACTTTTTTTTTCGCTTTCATCCTGCGCTCTGCACTACACTTACACTTATCAGCCCGAAAATGAAAACACCGGTAAAGTGGTGATTATTCCCGTAAAACCTACGCCAGCCACGTATGTTAAACTCAATGATTCGTTGATAATTAACAACAAGGGAATTAAAACCCTGACACTCGAAAATCTTCCGGAGGGAAAACACAAGGTTCAATTTTTGAGCTATAGCGAAGCATATAAAGATAAAATGAAAGAAACCTTAGAATTAGATGTGAAAAACGGCTCAAATCTTACACATTTGGTAAGTGTGCCGGCTGTTTCGAGCGGATATTGGATTTACGCCGGTTTGATAACCTCAACGCTTTACGCCGTTTTATACCTGCCACTAATTTTATCCAATCAATAAACGTTTAGAAATGAAACAAATATATTTTGTTTTTGGAATATTTGTAATATTTTTTGTATCGTGCACCGAAGGTGAAGAATATCCAAAAATGGTAGAATCGATGATGATAAGAAATCAGACGGTTGATACAATATTGGTTGAAATACCTGCAGTCAATTTGTATGAAAACCCGGAGTTTATAAGAGTTTTACCTAATGGCGATTATTATTGGCAAATAGAAAAGGAACGTTACGAACTTTGGATGACTGAAAATGAACTTGAAAATTATTTTTCAAAATTGAGTATGTGGTTTGTTAACCATAATGATTTTTCCGTTATTGATAAAAATCGCTATTCAAGAATGTCTGACTGGATTCATTATCTTCATTCCGATAATTGGTTTGGCACTGTTACGCATTACAATTCACACACCTTAATAATCAACAAATAAACAGGGAGTTACATCGATATGAAGAGTTTTTTTGTAATTGCAATGCTATTAATCACGATGTTAATCACATCCTGCATTCCGGCTTATTATGCTCCGGCCAAACAAAATATAATGCCTTTCGATGGCAAGGGAGATGTAACAGTTTCAGCAACTATTGGAACTTTGGGAGAAATTGGCGCAGATGTTGGCTGGTCAATTACCGACAATATTGGCGTATATTCGAGTTTGAATTATATCGACATTTCAAATTTAGAGAATACAAACAATTCTCTCAACGATTTTATGTGGGACAATGATTTGGTGTTTTATAAATGGTTGAAAAATCGAATTTATTTAGGCGCTAATCTTGGATTTGGTATGGGTGAAATAGGAATGCGTCATCCCTATTACGACCTTAAACTCTTTCGTCAATATATTCAGCCAACATTTGGAGTAAAAGTTTTCGATCCTTTTATTTTAGCTTTTTCTTTTCGGGTTTCACGCGTTGATTATTCTCTTAAATCGGAGTTTTTAAATTATTCCGAATATGACGAAAATTTATTCAGAAAATATTTTTTTCTTGGCGATATTGGAAAATCCGATTTTTACTTTTTTGAGCCGGCTTTTACATGGGGATTCGATACGGAATTTATGAAATACAGATTTCAACTTTCATTTGCCAAGCAATTAAACAATGCGGATATAAATTTTCGGATAGGATTATTTTCCGCTTCGGCTGCTTTGAATATCGATAAATTATTTTTACATCCTACCGACCGAACAAAAAAACTCCGCTGGAGGTTATAGCCAGTATCGAACAAAAATGATGCTTACTTTGTTAAAAAATAAATTTAACTACTTTTGTAGCGTAATTTTCTAATAAAACTTACTGCATGAGTTTAATTGATGAAATAAGAAAGCCCATAACAGAAGAACTGCAAATTTTCAAAAAAAAATTTACACACACTTTAAGTGCCGACAATCCGCTATTGCAAAATATTATCGACTACGTACTTGAAGGTACGGGAAAACAGCTCAGACCCATCATGGTTTTACTTGCTGCCAAACTTTGTAAAGGTAGTGTAAACGAATCAACCAATCACACTGCTTTAGCTATTGAGTTTTTACACAATGCAAGCCTGATACACGACGATGTGGTTGACGACACCTGCGAAAGACGCGGACGCTCATCAATTAATGCACGCTGGACCAATAAAATTGCTGTGCTTTCCGGCGACTATCTGCTTGCTCAATCTCTTATTTCGGGTACACGTACAGGAAATCTTGAAATAATGAACTCTATTGCAAAAATCGGGTCTGATTTAAGCGATGGTGAATTGCTACAACTCAACAAATCGCAAAAATCCAAAATTACAGAACAAGAATATTTCTCAATTATACAAAAGAAAACTGCTATACTTTTTTCAGCATGTGCTTACACAGGAGGTTTATCTGTGAATGCAAGTCGGGATGAACTTGAGCGACTAAAGCTTTTTGGTGAATACACCGGAATCTGTTTCCAGATAAAAGATGATATATTTGACTATTTTGATGACATTGAAATAGGAAAACCCACCGGAAACGACTTGCGGGATGGAAAAATTACGCTTCCACTAATTTATGCACTTAGCAATTCTAATAAAGCTGAAAAAGAAGATATTATTACAATAATTGACACAAAAGACTTTGGCGGAGAAAATATTGCACGTATTATGCGTTTTGCAAAAGAAAACGGAGGTGTGGATTATGCTGTAAATAAAATGAAATGGCTGAAAGAAAAAGCCATTGAACAACTCAGTATATTCCCGGATAGCGATGTGAAAAATGCGCTTGGTTTATGTGTGGAATTTGCTACAAGTAGAAAATATTAAAACATAAAATAAGTTTTTTCACTTCTCATTAAGGTTTTCGTTGTGTTTCAACATATCAATCAACTCAGCAATTACCATTGCGCTTGCTCCCCAAAGTTCAATATTTCCAACTTTATAATATGGCGCTAGAACGGTGTGCGTTGTTGAAGGTATCAGAAACTCTTTTTCTTCAATAATATTTTCCTGAAAAAAATCAGAAAGCGGTATTTCGATAATTTCGGCAACTTCACGCTTATCCGGATTATAGTGCGGTTTTCCGTTTATAAAACCCACAAAAATACTGATAAGAAAATTACTTGGCGGAACATAAATGTCGCTTAATTGCCCGAGAACTTCAA